>QNAT01000146.1 GCA_003641555.1 Thermotoga sp. | reverse complement strand
TAGTGAAGATGATAAAAGAGATAAAGGATATGGATGTGTTGAAGGATTTGCTTAAGAAAGCCATAAAGTCAGAAACTCTCGATGAATTCAAAACTGTGTTGAAGGCAATAAAAGAGAAATGATCTAAGGTGTTATACCCGTAAAAATGGGATTACCTTTTGTCCATTTTACCGTAGGGACAGGTTTAAAAACCTGTCCCTACGACTTTTTTGAAACGATCGCACCTTAACATTCTATTTTCAAATACCATTGTTTTGCAATAGCCCTTTATGTTCATTTCTTTTGTCTTGATACAAGTCAAACGAACCAAAGAAAAGATCAAAACCCCAATGGGATACACTGTCTTTTGTGGAGCAATTCTCAACGGTCTGGAGACCAGTCCCTACGAATGATGGGCAGACACCACTTACAGATATGAGCAAATATACACTTTTTAGAATAGAATAAGTATAGATTGAATACCCATCTACCCATTCACTCATTTTACTTATTTTCTATCTTCAGGAGTGCAAGAAACGCGGATTGAGGAATGTTAACTTTACCCACTTCCATCATGCGTTTTTTTCCACGTTTCTGCTTTTCCAGCAGTTTCTTTTTACGTGTTACGTCTCCACCATAGCACTTTGCCAGAACATCTTTTCTCAGCTCCTTTATGGTCTCTCTTGCTATTATATGTTCTCCTACAACTGCTTGTAGGGGTATCTTGAATAGATGGCGTGGAATGAGTTCTCTCAGTTTCTTCAAAACCTCACGCGCTACTGTACTTGCTTTATCCTTATGTATGATCATGGACATGGCATCTACGCGCTCCTTATTAACGAGTATATCTACTCTGACCAATTCAGAGGTCCTGTAATCCTCTATCTGATAATCAAGGGAAGCATAACCATGAGATACTGCTTTCAACTTATCGAAGAAGCCGAAGATCATTTCTTGATAAGGCATTTCGAATTCTACCAGAACACGGAAAGGAGTTATGTAATTCATAGATTTAAACTCCCCTCTTTTGGCCTTTACGAGATCTATTACTCCACTCATGTACTGTTGAGGGGTTATTATCGAGAGTAGGGCATAAGGCTCTCTTATCGATTTTACTTCATTCATAGGAGGAAAATCTGCTGGATTGGATATGACCCTCATCCGGGAATTTATGAGTTCTATTTTGTACGGTACATTTGGTATCGTCATTATGATGTTAAGCGAATATTCTTTTTCCAACCGTTCTCTTATCACGTCCATGTGAAGTAGTCCCAAAAATCCCACACGAAAACCGAAGCCAAGGGCAGGTGAATTATTTTCTTCGAAGATTATAGAAGCATCGTTTAATTTAACCTTTTCCAGGGCATAACGGAGTGCTTCATAATCTACCGTATCCACAGGATACATACCGCAGAATACCATGGGTTTTACTTCTCTATAACCGGGTAAAGGGGCAGAACAGGGGTTTTTTTCAGAGGTAATGGTATCTCCTATGCGGACGATCCTTATAGATTTTATGTTGGCTATTACATATCCTACTTCTCCTGCTTCTATAACATCTGTTGGAGATAGGTCTGGAGCGAAAATACCGACCTCTTCGACTTTGTGGGTTTCTTCGGTTGCCATGAACTTAATAGACATACCTGCCGTTATCCTTCCATCGAAACAACGTATGTGTACTATTATTCCTCGATATTCGTCGTATTCTGCCCCAAATACAAGGGCTTTAAGGGGAGCGTCTGTATTTCCAGAGGGTGGGGGTAATCTATCGATAACCGCTTCCAATACATCCTCAACCCCTTCTCCCGTTTTTGCGCTAACCAGATATATCTCATCTTTGACAAAGCCCAATAAGTTTTCTATCTCTTTAAGTGTGGCATCGATATCCGCGTTTGAAAGGTCGATCTTGTTTATCACAGGAATTATTTCCAGGTCGTTGTCCATAGCAAGATAAACGTTGCTGACCGTTTGTGCCTCAACTCCCTGCGAGGCATCGACCAGAAGTATAGCACCCTCACATGCCTTAAGACTTCTCGATACTTCATAAGTGAAATCCACGTGTCCTGGAGTATCTATCAAGTTCAATTCGTAGGCCTTACCATCTTTTGCCCGATAGTTGAGCTTTACCGGTTGAGATCTTATGGTTATTCCACGCTCCCGCTCAATATCCATCCTATCGAGGAACTGAGGATGCATCTTACGTTTTTCCACGGCATGTGTTATTTCCAGTATTCTGTCTGCGAAAGTGGATTTTCCATGGTCTATATGGGCTATTATGGAGAAATTACGTATTGAGTTTCTCATGACTTTCTATGTATTTCTTCACCATGTTGATAAAATATTTATGTATACGCTTGTCATTGGTTAATTCAGGATGGAAGGAAGTAACGAGTACATTACGTTCTTTTCCCATAACGGCAAAACCATTGTGCTGAGCTAATAGTTCAACGTTCTTGCCTGCATTACTTATAACCGGTGCCCTGATGAAGATACATCTATAAGGTGGTTTTCCAATTACGTCGAGAGGGATATCTACCTCAAAGCTATCCACCTGTCTGCCAAAGGCATTGCGTTTAACCTGGATATCGATCAGGCCCAAACCACGATCTCTATTGTTTATCGGACTTTTCGCAACTACTATCATCCCCGCACAAGTACCCCATACAGGAAGACCTTCATTCGCGCGACGGATCAACAAGGATCTTAGACCAGATGAATTCAGGAGTCTTATAATAGTGGTGGATTCTCCTCCTGGTATGATCAAACCATCTACATTCGTAAGAGTTTCTTCTGTTTTTACCCTTACCGCTTCCACCCCACAGGCATCCAACATCTTTATATGTTCTCTTATATCACCTTGCATTGATAAAACACCTATGATCATCTTTATCACTCCAAAGTAGGGCGTAGTGTATACGCCCTACGAAATGATCGAATTGAAGATTAGATATTACAGGTTTAATCCTTCGTATAGGGCAGAAGTGCTATTTGCTTCGCCCTTTTGATCGCTCTACTCAACATTCTCTGGTGCTTTGCACAAACACCAGTTGCACGTCTTGGAAGGATCTTACCTTTATCCGTTACATAATTATGTAGGAGTTTAAGGTCTTTATAATCAATATACGTTACATTTTTCGAACAGAACTCGCAACTCTTTCTCTTGCGATTTCTTATGAACCTACTTTTATTTCTTTTTTTCCTGAAAGCCATTGATTTAACCTCCTAAAAATTAAAAGGGTATCTCGTCACTTTCCACATCATCAAGGTCTTTAGAAGTTTTATCCCCTTCATCATTTTTCTCTTTTACAGAGTCATTTGGAATTTCATTTTGTATGTCTGGGGGAGGAGGAGAATAACCGTTTAACCCATCTTTGCTGTACATCCCAGCCGCAGCCTTCGTTTCCATAAATCTAATACGTTCTGCTATGACCTCTGTTGAATATCTCTTAGTACCGTCCTGAGCCTGCCATGCCCTCACCTGAAGTCTTCCTTCGACGAGTACCAACCTTCCTTTCTTGAGATAAGAACCAACGAATTCTGCACGTTTATTGAAGGCAACGATTCTTATGAAATCAGTAGCAGTTCCACTGCTATCCACTTCGCTTCCTTGAGAACGATTCTGGGAAGAGAAGTTCCTGTCAACTGCGAGCGTAAACAACGCCAAAGCCGTTCCCGATGGTGTATATTTCATATCAGGATCTCTCGTTAATCTGCCAACCAAAATAACCTTATTATAAGACGGCACATTAATTCACTTCCTTTACTTAGCGATAACTTCTTCCTGACTCTCTTCAGTACCAGGAATTTCTTCGGGTTTCTTCTCCAGATCTTCTCTCCTCAATACCTGATGTCTTATGATATCGGGTGTGAGTTTTAGGAAATCTTCGAATTGCGAGATAGAAGATGGTTCTGCCTTGAATAAGAGAACTGTATAATCGCCCTCGGAGAATTTCTTTACCTCGTATGCTAACTTGCGTATGCCCCAACGATCCACATTTAAGACTTCCGCCTTCTGCGTTTTCAGCCTATCTACAACCTTATCAACAACATCATTACGAGCATTCTCTTCTAAGGTTGGAGCCACTACGAACATCAATTCGTAAATCCTCACTACTTTTGCCTCCTTTCTCACGGACAATGGTCCTATCAACGAAGATAGAACGAGAAATGCCTTTCTCAATACGACTGTAGTATACTTTGATATCCTACTCAAAGTCAAGTGCACGAATTGCATCACGAAAAATCTACTCGAAATCGAATCGTTGCATCATATAAAAAAGTACTCCAAACAGGAGATGAAAAAAGTTAGTTATTCTCATATAAAGGGAGAAAAGTAAAGAGGGGATAACTAATGGCATTAACGATGAGAGAGAAGAAAAAGATAGGTCTTGAATATTCGAGGAACTATCTCAAGGCGAGGAAGAAAGAGAAGGGAAGGATACTGGACAATTTCACAGAGATAACGGGATACAACCGCAATTATGGGAGTAGGGTTCTGAGGGACAGGAGACATTCTAAACCCACGGGTATCAAGAGGAAAAAGAAGGAGAAGTATGGTGAAGATGTGAGACGTGCACTCGAACGGATATGGAGTATCTGTGATTGTATATGCGGAAAGAGATTGAAACCCTTCTT
>QNAT01000145.1 GCA_003641555.1 Thermotoga sp. | reverse complement strand
TAAACGTGATCGACTACTATCCCATCATAGATGTTCTACTGCTCAGCAGTGTATCTGAGGGACAGCCGCTTGTGATTCTCGAAGCCATGGCTGCCGGGATTCCAGTAGTTGCAACGAACGTCGGGGCATGTCAGGAGATGATCCTGGGAGAGAGTAAGCAATGTGGATTTATAGTAAATCCGAAAGATCACACGAAGATTGCCGAATCGATCAAAAAATTGTACTCCGATCGAGAAATGACAGAACAATTTTCCAAAAATGGGAAGGAAATTGTAAGAAGAAAATACACACTCGAGAAAATGATAAAATCGTATAGAAGACTTTACGAAGATGTGTTAAACTTATAAACCCTGAGAATATTCTTTCAAGATCTCAGGGAAATCTTTAATGATCTGTTTTGCTTCTTTGAAGTTTTTCTTTCTGAGGTCTTCTGCAAAAAGCATCCTCAAAATATCATAAGACCTGGTTTCTTCAAATCCCTTTCTTAGAGCATTTATATCCGACGTTGTTCTATAAAGTGTTACGTAATAATCTTCTGGAAATTCTTCCTTTATGTATCTTACCTTTTCCAGAATGATTTTCCTGTAATATTTCTGAAGTTCGCCCACCACTATATTGGTCTCCAGCAGATTGAGTACATTGTTACAAAATTTCACTATATCTTCTGGCTCTGTGCTGAACTCCAACTTTGCTATTTCTTCCACATAGTGATCTTCGATTTCATCCAAAGATTCCGAAGCATAAAGGCCGACATCTGGATGGGGATCTTCCAGAAGTTTTCTAAGAATAGCAGTATTTTCCGATATATTCACCCCTTGTTTTATGAGTTCTGTGATTTCAAGTATAACCATCTTCTTCTGTTGAGACGTACCCAATGCGGCTATACTTTTAATTGGCAAAGTATTCAAGTATCCTGTCCTATTGAATGGTATGTATTCTAAAGATCGATGTCTTACATCGAAGAGATCATGAAAGCCACCTTTGTTCGCAGAGATAGGAATGAACAAACCAATTGGATAGGTAAGGATCCCAATTATACAAGAAGATAGATCTCTGTAAATAAGATAAATTATCATAATGTTAGTACCCATGAAAATGAAATTCCATATGGTGATTCCATCGGATATGATCCAGATGAGATTTAATACTCCCCAAAAACCGTTAATTAATGTTACAGAGAGTAACTTTTTCTCCATATTTGCTTGTAAGTCTCTTAATAACCACTTTTTTAGCGCTTTCATCACATACGGAAAGTAAGACTTTCACCTTCACCCCCTTTTTAGTCTTTTCCAGAATCGTTACAACGTCGTCATTTCTGAATTCACCAACAACACTTTGATAAACCGAAGGTGTTATGAAAAGACATATCTCAGAAAACGGGATCTTAAACTTATCGTACCTATCTTTGAATATCTTTCTGCTATGTTTGTAGTATTCTATATCCCAGGTATTATCAGGTTTTCTATGCTCTAATATACCTGGACTACTAATTTTTTCAGCATTTTCTAAATCGATGTAGAACCATTGTGCAATAGATCTCATATATTCAGCGAAAGATTCAGAAAGTTTATCTATATCTTCTACGATAAGAACACCATAGTTTTTGGTAGAATCACCTATAAGAACAGCAAGCCATGGTTCGTATCCCTGGATATCATCGGAGAGCAAAATATCTGTTATTGTAGCCATACCTTTTTCGACAGCACGTTTTATAACCAGAGAGTCTTTTATGTGAACTGAGTTTGGAAGGAATCTTTCCCCTTTGCCAACTACAAATCTCAAGAAATTTCCATTTCTCTTATATATAGAAAGTGATTTTACCTTAAAGATATCAGAAATTATATCCACTGCGTTCGAAATCTTCTCTTCTGTATCGAATGTCTCGAGTTCTCTAAGCCTCTGGAAAATTAAAGATAATCCACTTCCTTCAAGAAATATGTTTTCCTTGAGCCTTTCCAAAGCCATTTTCATCTTTGCAATATCGTCTTTCTGCTGTCTTATTATTTTCTCTTTCTCTTCAATTGTATATCTCATTCTCTCTATATTCCTTCTCAACGATTCTCCTATCAGAGCAAGAATTACACCAAACAATGCTCCTAAAGCCAATGGCATTGAAAAAGCAAGTATATTTATAGAAAATCCTTGAATTTGTATGGATAAGATCGAAACAGCTGCATATTCCAGAATGGTGATCAGAAAGGATAGAACCCCCCAACGGGCACTAACGATAAAGACTGGAATCCAATAGGGATTAAAGATATAATTGTAGAAGGCAAGATGATTTCCAACCACATCCCAGATAAATATAGTAGCGGTTATTACACTTGCTTCGATGAATATAACGAGGATTCTATTTTTCCTCATATTTCCACTTCTTAACTCTTCCAGAGAGTAACCCACTCTTTTGCCGATTATATTCGAAATATATTAGATCGTTGTATCTTTTCATAAAATTATCCATCATGTAAAGTGTTCCTATTAAAAACGCAATTGCGAAGCTAAAACCTGGATATCTCCTGATAATGAGTTCCGAAATCGTGAAATTGGATACGAAGATCAGTAAACTTCCTCTCCATACTATATCTTTGAAATCGAAGTAAAAGCACAATAACATGAAGAGCAAAAAGAAAGCATTAAATGTCGCTCCGAGGATCCCAAATCTCATAACATTCAAGGTATCCAGAGGCAATCGAAGCAATGAAGATATAGGTCTACTCAACAGGAGGCCAACGAATGTAAAGGCACCCTGAATTGCTATAATGGTAAAAACGCCACTTTTTAGATTCGAATCCATTGATTCCTTTTCTCTGAGTATCTCAGATAGTGTCCCATTGTGTTCTAAAAGGAAATAGAAATTTCTGTACCGCTCATAGAAACTCGTTTCTATAATGAGGATGAACAACGCCAGCGTTGGAATTATGTAAAGATATGACAAGAACATTGGGATGTCGTAGGAAGGAGCAAGCCTGTAACCAGGATAAAAAGTTTTTCCGATCGTATGCCATGCTATGAAGTCATCAATCCAGACGGCAAGATAATACATTATTCCTGCTAAAAGATTTTCCCAATAGACTTTCATCGATCTGAATATTGCAAATGAAATACCTCTCTGTCTCAGATATTTCGAGATGAGGAAGTGCATAGTGTACATGATCATTCCGATCCCGATATCGTACGATGCGTATATCCATAATTCTGAGGTTTGCTTTGAGATCATTGCTCCCAAAAGAGCTAAAGAACACCCTATTACAAATGAAAAAATGATGGGAAGGAATTTTTGAACGGCAGACATGTAAATTATCTGAATCCATATAATCGATAGAGATATGAAAAGATAAGAGGAAAAAACTATTTGCCAGATCGAATAATACTTCAGGTTAAAGATGTAGAATGCAAAACAAATCGCAGAAGATATTACGAAGATCAGGGTGACATTTCCGTTATATTCCTTGTAGATCTGGGAGAAATCTTTAGTATAAATAAGATCTGAGATCCTCCTGGTGATGGTCATGCTAAAAAAACCATCTATTATAGTTGAAAATATGAATGCGTAAACCATAGAGATCTTGAAGAAATTCAGCTCTAATCTTCTTGAAAAGAACTGAATGAAAAAAACAGTAATCGACATGATAATCCACGGCCCAGCAGAAATGAAAACAGAATACATAAGGGAGATTATATCCGTCGTTAAGGTCTCTTTCTCGAGCATCTTTTGAAGTTTAAAACCAATTCCGGCCAAACTCTATTTCACTCCTCAACGCATAACCTTTATATACAGATCATTTTTTATCATCTCTATAACATAAAGGTTTCCTGGATACTTGTAAAGTATCTTTCCACCTTTTAGAGATATGTCATTGGAAGATCTGAAGAAAAAATATCTGGGCAGATGTGATCCGCACGAAAGATGAACTTCAACCCTATCGTTAATTCGCCTGTAATGTGGTATTTCCATGAAATAATACCTGAAAATATCAGCGGCTTTGAAGGCATAATGATCGGAAATCCATGGATAGCAGGTTTTCATCGTTCTGAGAAATTCTTTCAAACTCGCTTTCATCTCAGCCCAACTTTTACCTTTCGGGTTTCTGTCGAGAGAAAATAGATCATCGGGATGAAAGAAGTATTGATATGTTCCCCAATTCATAATAGATAATATGGAACAATCCAGCAAATTGCCAACAGGATAGTATCCGCAAGTCGTTCTCGGCAGTATAACAACGCCATCGATGATCCTGTACTCACTGAAGTCATCTGTTCCCTGATAGCTGGTTCCAACTATCTTTATGGAAGGGAATACTGTCTTTAATGCTTTCAAACCGGTTTCATCTATCAGATTATTCGGGGCAACAAAACTAACAGGTTCGTAATCTTTTCCCCTTATACTCCTGACGAATTTGCTCAAGGCACGGTAAGCATCCTCAAGAAAATCAACTGACCAATTTTTCTTAACAGGCGATTGGTGATTGTAACCATGCAATCCCATTTCATATCCATTTTCTCTTATGTTCTCTATTTCAAGAAATGGATAATCCGTCGTTAGAAATTCGGAAAAATCAAAGGGCCATGTACCTCTTCCATTGTAACTCGTGATCAACGCTGTGGTGTACTTCAACCCGAACTCTTCTC
>QNAT01000144.1 GCA_003641555.1 Thermotoga sp. | reverse complement strand
GCTAATGAAGCAGTTAGAGTAACTAATATCATGGTCAAAGTTGAAACGAGAATACTGTTGAATAAATATGTGGAGAAATTGTAATCTTTGAATATCTTCACGAAATTGATGAGAGTTGGCTTTTTAGGAATCTCAATGAACGCTTCGGCATGTGCATTGAATACAGATAAAAAGAGCCACAATGAAGGCAAAGAAAAATAAATGAGAATAAAAATGAATATAAGGTAAACACCAACTATTTTCGCCTTTTTCTGCATAATTTATCTCCTTAGCTGATTTTTTTTAGAACTTTCAGGTAGGTAAATCCAAATATCAGGTTAATAACCAATAAAACCATGGAAATGCTACAGCCATATCCTATTCTAAAATTTTCGAAAGCTGACCGATAAGCATATAGACTCATAGTAGTCGTTTTCATCCCTGGGCCACCACTCGTTATAGTCATGATCATAAGAAACGCGCCAAAAGTTGCCATAGTAACACTAATAAGATCTATTACAGCAATATTTTTGATGAGAGGCAGAGTTATATATCTGATCGATTGCCAATGAGAAGCACCATCCATCTTAGCTGCCTCATACAATTCAGGAGGAATAGTCTTCAAGGCGGAATCGAAGATCATCATGCTAAAGGCGGTACCCTGCCAGATATTTGCAATTATGACGGATAACATTGGGACTTTCCCTAACCAGTTGATCTTCGATAAACCAAATATCTTGAGAATATTATTTAATGTCCCATAATAAAAATCATACATAGCCCCCCATTCAAATCCGGAGACAAGGGCTGGGGTCAACCAGGCTAACATAACAACTCCATAAACTACATTTCCTCCTTTGACTCCTTTACTTTCAGTATATTCCAGGAGCAATGCCAGGACGAATCCTAATAAAAACTGTCCAATTATCGCACTGCCTATAACATACTTTACCGAATTTATTATAGAAGTAAAAAAGGCATCATCTCGAAAGAGTCTAAAATAATTTTGAAAGCCAATAAATTGCAGATGCCTTGCAGCTTTGCCTACTAAAGCCATGTTAGTTAAACTACTGTATACTCCCCATATGGCAGGAGTTATAAAAAATAAAGCAATCAAAACTGCTGCAGGTAAAAACCCCAAGATAAGATAATAAGAACGTTTCACAATATCACTTCCTTTGATTAAGGTAAGGGGCAATATTGCCCCTTACCTCTCTACAAGTATCTATTATTGTATGACTTCTACGTTCTCTGCTCCAAGGTCTGCTTTAATTTCACTTATGTACTTCTTCATTGCTTTTTCTACAGTCATTTCACCACTTGCAACTCTACTCGTTAACAATTGTATCCTGTACGCTACCTGGTTAAGTTCGGGTTTAATTGGTAAAAACCTGGCATATTTCAACGAATTTGTACAATCTACCATGTATTTCATTGCTCTGAATTCAGGAATATTTGCTGAATCCATACGTGCTACTGGATGAGGAGCTTCAAGGTTAAGTTTAGCCACTATGTCTTTACAATTGAATCTCTTTACATACTCCCAGGCAAGTTCTGGATGCTTTGATTGTGCAGACACGTACCAAACTGTTCCACTGCCACCTATCGTAAAGAAGAATTTACCATCTTCAGAAGGCATAAGGATATAACCTACAGCCTTTTCTGTTTTTTCGGGTCCATACATAGACATAGCACCACCATATACCCAACCGCCTTCATACAAAATTCCCAACTCACCTGTGAATAGTTTTTTACGCATAGTAGTCCATGGCTTCGGAAGAGTCATTACTTCCTGGGGTACCAATTTGTACTCAAGGAAAGCTTGACGATAATATTCCAGGGTTTTGCGATACGCAGGACTATCAACTATCCATTTACCAGTTTTGGAGTCATATAGTTTTCCTCCTGCACCGTAAAACAAAGGAAGAAAACCCTGGGATAATGTTCCACCTGATCCTGCAACACCTGCATAAAGGACATAAGGGATCTTATCAGGGGCTCTTTCTTTAATAACTATAGCAGCATTTATTATATCGTTCCAAGTCTTGGGCTGCCAGGGGACAGGTAATCCAACAGCTTTAAAGATATTCTTGTTGTAGTACAACCATCTCATGTCGAGCCCATAGGGGATGGCATATACATGCCCTTCATATGTGACTCCACTTTTTACGGCATTGGGATACTGAGACCAGTCAGGCCAGGCATTAACATATTTATCTAATGGTACTATATAACCCGCATCTGCAAATTCGGCAATATTACTACCACCCGAGAAATGTATTACGTCCGGGCCCTCGCCAGATGCTAACGCCAGCAGCAACTTAGTCTTAAAATCCCCTGGTGGAACTCTAAACCTTGTTATTTCCAAATTTACATTTGGAAAATCTTTCTTGAATACTTCGGCAGCTTGATCCATATATTTCGCTTTTATCCCTGATTCATCTGGATACCATACCCTTACAGTTATCTTTTTAGCTGCATTCATTACAATACCGATACTCAATATCATCATCAAAACGATCAAACACACAACTATCCACTTTGATCTTACAAACATGCTTCACACCTCCTGAGTTTTTAAATTTGAAAATGGGAGATAGTATCATTTGCATATATTTCTCATTCTCACCTCCTTTCGATGATTAAAATAACATCCCTCAATTTTAATAAGGGAATTATACTTATATTTACATGTATTATATAGTAGATCTATCAGCATGTCAAGGTAACGAATTGCATTTCTATTACTCACTTCTGGATTGGCATCACCCAGCCTATCGCTCGGATTGGTCAGTCGAGGAGGCGTTAAGTTCATTTTACCGTTAAGAAATGGTAAGAGCCTTACTCTCACAGATATTCAAACTGCTTATAGTTTCGATACATTTGCAGGTAGAGGAAGGTTAGGAGCGGAGGCGGCTGTATCTGTGTTTTTCAAAATCAATAGATTTGCTGTTGTTCCCTCTTTTTTGCAGAATTTGGTACGAGGTAATTACGAGAAGTATCTGAGAAGGGGTCAGGACCACATCATAAATGATATAATTAAAACATATATTATCCAGGATGTAGAATCACATCGCAATGGAAAGAAGGAATATGAGTGAACTTAATGAAGATACTACAGGAGGGGGTAAGAGCAAATGCTTCTGATGTTCATTTATGTGTTGGTTCACCTCCGATGTTACGTGTTTACGGAGATTTGATTCCCATAGAAGGCTTCGATACATTTGGAGATAAGGAATTAAGAGATACTCTTTATACAATTTTGGATGAAGAAGAACGAAGGTATTTTGAAAGAGAGTGGGAGTTGGATAAAGCCGTTGAGATTCCTTCACTTTGCCGTTTCAGGATCAACCTTTACCAGGATATGAAAGGAATTGCCGGGGCATTCAGGATAATACCCTTCAAGATAAGAAATTTAAAGGATTTGAACTTACCTGATGTTTTTGTAGACCTCTCCCGGAAGAAAATGGGCTTGATACTGGTAACCGGTCCTACGGGAAGTGGTAAGTCTACCACACTTGCTGCTTTGATAAATGAAATAAATGCAAACCGTAAAGCCCATATTCTCACTCTTGAGGACCCGATAGAGTATGTCCATTCGAATATAAAGAGTGTGGTGAATCAGAGAGAAGTAGGTTTAACTACGAAATCCTTTGCAGATGGGTTGAAGCATGCTCTCAGAGAAGATCCAGATGTTATTCTCGTGGGCGAGATGAGGGATTTAGAAACTATTCAAAATGCTTTAAGAGCAGCAGAAACAGGCCATCTGGTTCTCTCTACATTGCACACGAATTCTGCTGTTTCCGCTGTTGAAAGAATAGTAGATGTCTTCCCCGATCATCAACAAAAACAAATAAGATTGCAGCTTGCCAATACTCTCGATGCAGTTGCCTATCACCAGCTTTTGAAGAAAAAGGATGGAAGAGGTTGCATACCGATATTAGAAATATTGATAGGAACCAGTGGGGTAAAGAATCTGATAAGGGAAAACAAACTCCATCAAATAGATTCTCTCATACAAACAGGAGGTAAGTTTAAAATGCAAACATTTGACGATGCTTTACTAAAGGCATATAATAAGAATTTGATAACTGAAGAACAAGTGCTGGAAAATGCCAGAAATTTTGAGGCAGTGAAGAACAGATTATCTACGGTAGGTGTAAAAGGAAGGAGTGGACGACGTTGGGGATAACTTTCTTTGAAGAAGTTACTTTGTTTTTTATGGCTCTAATAGTTCCTATTCTTGCTATTCCAAGTGTAACTTATGAGTTCACGACACAAAAATATGCCATAACCACGTTGTTGTTTTCCATATTGATGATCTATCGTGCTTACCTCATGATGGCTGGAAAGGTAAAGGAAGATAGAAAGATACGTGTACCTATGCCATTGATCGGATGGTTTGCCTTTTGTATCGCCTCATATCTCTCGCTCATAGGAGCTTTTAAGATGAGTCCATATTACATGAGAGAACCATTTGAGGTAGCTACTTATGTAACCTTCGTTGGATTGACAGCATTTTATCTGATAAATACTGTGAATAAGAAGACTACGATGACGATAATAGCAGGGGCTTTTGTGGGAAGTGGAATGTTTATAGCAGTAGATGCTCTCTACAACTTCTACGCTGGTAAAGATATATGGCTTGGCAAACT
>QNAT01000143.1 GCA_003641555.1 Thermotoga sp. | reverse complement strand
GTTATATGACATTGACGTGCTTGCGGAAGATTTATTAACTAATTAAAAAAATAAAGTAATGAGGTGGAGGTCCATGAGAGTATACAAAGTCTCAGTAGTTATAGAGAAAGATGAAGATGGTTACTTCGCTTATTGCTCAGAGTTACAAGGGTGCTATACTCAGGGTGATAGAGGTTTTAGAAAACATTAAGGACGAGATTACACATAATAGATAGGTTGCAAGAAGGCGAGAAAATACCAAAAGTTGAAATAATTAATCTTACCACAGTAGAAGTGGCAATATGAGCGACAAACTTCCAGGGGTAACAGCAAGAGAGGGAATAAAAGTTCTTGAAAAAATAGGTTTTCATTTGGTAAAACAAAGTGGTAGCCACAAAAAAACGATAAAGGTGTGCGTATAACTGTGCCATATCATGCTGGGAAAATATCGCATTCCAAACTACTAAAAAGTATATTAAAAGATGGAGCGAATTGCATCACGAAAAAAGTACTCCAAGCAGGAGGTGAAAAAAGTTAGTTATTCTCATATAATGGAAGAAAAGTAAAGAGGGGATAACTAATGGCGTTAACGATGAGAGAGAAGAAGATAGGTTTTGAATATTCGAGGAATTATCTCAAGGCGAGGAAGAAAGAAAAGGCGCACTTGAATAACGATGGGAAATACGTACTGGCACTGTTCAAGAAACTGGAGATAAAGACGCCTAAACGGATAACGAAAATGTAGTAATTACGTCTTTTTGAAAAAATCACCAGGATTACGGTGATTATTGAAGTTTTAAGTTTTCGTCTGGCAAAGTTGAGATAAAGTCAGAACCTCAACAGGACAATTTCATCTTACACCATACAATTCACTTCAATCCCGTTCTCGCTATACCCCTTATCAACTGTTTTTGGGCGAATAAGAAGAGTACTATTATGGGAAGCAGAGAAAAAGTGGAGGCTGCCATGAGTTGGTTGTAAACCGTTCCCGCCTCGGAGCTGAAGTTCTGAAGACCAACCGGTATTGTTCTCATCTCAGGACTCTTGGTCATTATTAATACCCATAGAAAAGCATTCCAGCTGCCTATGAATTTCAACAGGGCTGCGGTCACTATTATGGGTTTGGAGAGGGGGACCGCTACCATCCATAAGAATCTCCATCTGGAACAACCGTCTATTTTCGCTGCATCATACAATTCATCTGGAAGTGTCATGAAGTACTGCCTCAGCAAAAAGATAGCAAATACACTGGTAGTCCATGGGACGATTAAGGCATAGTAAGTATCTATCCATCCCAATCTCGTCAATGTGATGTAGTTCGGTATCAGGAAGATTTCTCCAGGAACCATCATAGTAGAGAGCAGGATAAGGAAGATTACATTTTTTCCAAAGAATCTCATCTTAGCAAAGGCAAATGCGGCCATAGAGGCGAATATGATCTCCAATATCGTTGTCGAAGATGCTACGAATACGGAATTGAGAAAATATCTTCCAAAAGGCGCAGCATTCCATGCATCTATGTAGCTTTGAAAGATGTTTTTGAAGACCTCTGATGGAGAAAATCTGACCTTCATCTTACTTTTCGCTGTCATAAAGGATATAGGATGTATACCCTTTTCAAAAGACACTTCTATACTACCACTTTTTCTTACCCAGACATGCCTGATTTCCTCGGGTTTTGATAGAATTTCGGCTCTGTTCTTGATATCAGTATAAGCGGCATTTATTCTATCTATAGTTTTAATATAATCTGACATCTTGTAGAAGATATCCATCAATTCTTTACGCATATCTGTATTGTAATTCTTCAGGATATCATCTATATTCTTTTCTTTAGAAATAGCAGATACGAGGTTGTTAAATGTATTGTTGACCATTGAGTTATTCTCCAGAACTTTTCCAAGTGTCTTCCTGGTATCAGAATTCATAGCATTGAGCAGGTTTGGTATAAAGGCATTTATTGATGATCTATTGAATACAGTCATTACCTCATTCCTCATATATGATTTCATAGAAATATTGTTCAATTTGGTCGATAAAGCATCTTTTATTTCTTTTTCTGTTCTATATCTGAAAACGATATTATCACTGGACAGATGAGAAATCCTCAATCCATTGAAATATGATGTAAACCAATTGTAGAGGTCTATCATTTTCGTTATTCCCTGTATATCTGATAAGAATCTTAAAGAATAAATCCTCAATATTCCCCTGGCATATGGAGCCTGTCCTCCTGTTTTTTCTTTCACCATATCTTCACTTATTTTTATCACATTGAGATAATCGGTCAAGTAGCTGCGTATATCCTTCAATTCCTCTTGTGTGAACTCGATACCTTTGAAGGCCTTTTTGTATTTCAATAGTTTATTTTGGAGAGATGGAGTTTTCCTTTGAATATATGAAAAAGATGTTGCCAGATGAGACGTGATAAATTCTTTTTGTTCCTTTACTATCGATGTATCTGTTTCATTTACCTTAAGTAACGAATGTTTCAAAAGTCTCGATCCGTAATGCTTTTCATTTTGCTCTACTCTGTTTAAGGTATCGTTTATGCGTTTAATGAAGAGATTTCTGGAGAAAAATGCGTTTTTTGAATCTCTAAAATAAGCGAATAGATTGGCAAGAAACATGTAAAGATTATCATTTGAGGCAGATACCACATTATTTATTGCCTTTTTATATTGAGTTGGGCATTCTTCCATTTTCTCTTTTATCTTTTTAAATACCGCTCGTTGTCTTTCCTGACTCAAAGGTGGTATGTATGATGCACTTTTTCCATCTTTATCGAGAAGATATAATGTTATGGTTCCTCTAACAGGCATATCGTCATCTACTGTTATTAGAAGTTTATCTTCTGTTACCTCTTTTTTACCTGGAGAGGAAAGGCTCAGAAATTCTTCAAGACTCATATGCTCGAAATCCACATTTGTTTTGCTGCTTTTGCTTACTTTAACCTTTACACGACGCCAGGAAGAGAAATTCTTAGATGTGAAAGTCGGAGGCCATTGCTGAACCTCACCTGGCAGTTTGAAGGATGTTATTACCATCCATATGAAAGGGAGTAGCATCAACAATGCACCGGTGATCAAGAGAAAATATATCACACTCTTGTATGTAATCTCTTTGACTTTCATACCTTCAGATTCACTCCACTTACCACAGAGATAGTCGAGTTGAGTAAATTCACCAAACTCATTAAAATTGGTAATAATTTACGCTTCATAATGTACACGCTTTTTGCTCATTTGGAGTTGTATTATTGTAAATACCAGGATGATAGCGAACAACACGTAGGCAGCAGCAGAGGCATATCCCATCTTCTGGTTTACGTAGAATTGTTGAAAAACATAGTAGAGGATAGTGAGTCCACTGTTGTTGTATGGTCCCGGAACGGCGTTGTAGAGCACATATACCTGGGTGAAGACCTTAAACGCACCTATTATGGATATTATCAGGATAAAAAACGTGGTGGGAGAAAGGAGCGGCCATGTTATGTATTTGAACTTCTGCCATCTACTTGCCCCATCTATATCTGCCGCTTCGTAATAGAATCTGTCTATGCTCTGCAAGCCAGCGAGAAAGATAACGGCATCGTATCCTAAAGATTTCCAAACGGATAAGATGATTATAGTAGGTATAGTAAACTTTTCATCTTTTAGCCATGCCAATTTGGATGTGCCAAAGAAGGAGAGTATATAATTCAAAAGCCCGTAATCATCATTGTATATCCATTGCCAGACTAAAGATACAGCGACTATAGATGTGACGAAAGGGATGAAATAGGCACTCCTGAAGATGGCTCTGAATTTCACGTTCATATTCAGCAACAATGCCACGAGTAAGCCCAACGTAACTGTTATGGGTACGGAGACGAAGACATAGTAAAATGTGTTGTATATAGATTTTATGAAATCCGATTCTTCTTTTGCTTTGTAGAAAAGATCCCATAGACCATATCGCATATGATCGGTATATTTCAAAACGATGTAAAGGATGATTATGGACACGAATGTAAGGAATTTTTTATTCTTAAACCATTTACCATAGTTTCTATTCAGGAAAAACCACAAGAAAGCAGGAACAAGTGCAAAATATACGAAAGAAAACATCCATTGATAAGAGATAAGTGTGTTTAGAACCTTGTACCTGAAGACAATGAATATGAGAGAGACGATTGTAAAGTACGATAGATCTGTAATATATCTGCGATTGAATGAATGGGCGGTAATTCTGTGAATAACGAATATAATGAGAGCAATGTCCAGTATAAGAACAATGCTCATAAGGACATAATAGAGGGAGTGTATCAGAGCGTTGCTGAAAGGATAAGGTAATGGTTCACTCAGGGTGAATAGATCTGTATAATTTTTTATCCCTATGAAGATAGGGTGACGCTGATTTTCGAAATTCCATTTGAAAAAACTAAGGAAGAAAGAATAAAAAATTGGCCATATGACAAATGTTCCTAAGATTACGAGAGATGGTAAAAGGAAAAGATAAGCTTCTAAAGTTTCTTTTATGTATCTACTCTTTTTCACTTCTATTCTCACCATAGGGGCACAAATTTAGAAATGCGTAATACACAAAACCGTAACAGATAATGTATCACGGTTCATGCACAACGTGCTCTGTTTTTTCTGTATCTCTGTGGTAAATCCC
>QNAT01000142.1 GCA_003641555.1 Thermotoga sp. | reverse complement strand
GTACTCACTATACATGCCACCGACGCCTATAATCAAGTATTCGATGTCTTTGCCACCGTTACGGTGAAGGCAAGCCCATAATGATGATGTACTTAGACGAATACTCCTTTTCTTCTCTCGAGTTCGATAAAGTCGTAGAACACATTAAGTCGTATACCTTTTCTAACTTTGGGAAACGTGCCCTCTCATATCTAAAGCCTATGAAAATACCCATTGAGGAGCAGCAGAGGATAAGGGATATAATGGATATACTGGAGTATGAGGGTGGCTTACCAATAGGGGGGATATTCGATTTTGGCCCCTTTTTAATGAAAATCAAAGAAGGAACTCCTGTAGATGGAAAAGACTTCATTAGTATAGCCAATACCTTCATCTCCATCGATAGATTGAAGCGAACTTTTGCCCCACTCATCGATAAATATGTGAGTCTAACGGATATCTACGAGGATATGAAGACATTTCCCGAGATTGTAACCCTTGTGTTCAAGACATTTGAAGAAGATGGAACCGTCAAGGATTCTGCTACTCCAGAGCTAAAACGTATAAGGAATTCGGTGAGAAGATTGGAAAGAAAGATAAAAAGAGACATGAACGATATAGTCTCTTCTGCTCGATATAGAAATCTGCTTCAAGAACAGATCTTGCTTGAAAGGGATGGAAGATACGTGATACCTTTGAAATCAGAATACAGAGGCAAAATTCGGGGTATTGTACATTCTATGAGTTCAAGCGGTTCTACTGTATATGTTGAACCCGAAGAGGTAGTGAAGATGAATGACGACCTCAGATTATTACATGTCCAGGAGAAAAACGAGATCAGGAACATCATGAGGAATATTCTAATTTGCTTTAGAGAAAAGATGGAAGCAATGAAGCAAACGGCAGGGGCATTAGAATATTTCGATTCTCTATATGCCCGTGCTTCCTATGGGATCGAAAATGATTGTGCGATTCCAGAGCATAATTTGAAAGGAATACTGAGATTGAAAAAGGCAAGACATCCACTGATACCTTCAGATAAAGTTGTACCTATAGATGTAAGGTTGGGTGATGATTTCGATTGTCTGATCGTCACAGGACCAAATACTGGTGGGAAGACCGTATCTTTGAAAACTATAGGTTTGCTTGTTCTTATGAATCAAGCGGGAATACCTATTCCTGCCTCAAGCGAATCGGAATTACCATTCTATGATAATGTGTATGCGGATATAGGTGACGAGCAGAGTATAGAACAGAGTCTGAGTACATTCTCTTCTCATATGAAGAACATCGTCTATGCCTTGAATCATGCCAATTCGAATACATTGGTTCTGTTAGATGAAATAGGTGCGGGCACGGATCCAACAGAAGGTGTGAGCCTGGCAATGGCGTTGGTAGAGCATCTCTTATCGTCAGGGGTAAAGGTAGTGGCTACAACTCACTACGGTGAATTAAAACTATTTGCTTATTCTACAAAACGAGTAGAGAATGGCTCGGTGGAATTTGATACAAACACATTAAAACCAACGTACAATCTTCTGATAGGTATTCCTGGAACATCAAATGCATTTCATATAGCAAGTGCCTTGAACATGCCAGGAGATATTCTGAAAAGGGCAAAAGAGATGATAAAGCGGGAATTCAAGATAGACAACATAATAGAGGCTCTGCATCGTGAAAGTATTAGAATGAGAAAAAACGAAAAGGAATTGAAATTTTTGCAAGAAGGCCTGAAAAAGGACAAAAGGCGTTTAGCAGAAAAACTCGAAAAATTGAAGAAGAAGGAGTATCATGATATTCTTGAAGAATATGATTCCATCAAGATACGATTGAAAAAATTAAAGAAGGAATCAGAGGATATTATCAGGAAGTTAAAGAGTGAGAGAGAATTTTCCACTGCAAAGCAATTGAGTAAACGTATTCATGATTTTTATGACGTAGAATTAAAAGCAATAGAATCTGATATCATTAAACTAACCGATGAAAAATGGGAGAGAATAAAGGAAATAAAAGTAGGAGATACCGTAGAGATAAAGGGGATAAGGAAAAAGGGTGTGGTTCAAGAAATAAAGGGTAAAATGATAAAGATAAACGTAAGAAGTGCGGTTATCACGGTGAGCGAGGATATGATCCGGGCCGTGAGCAGAGAGGATCGAGAAGTGAAAGAAACGGAATACATTCCTTCTATGTCTGCGAGGAATGTTCATACGGAAGTAGATGTTAGAGGAAAGACTGTGGAAGATGCAATAGAGAAGGTCGATGATTTTCTGAATGCTCTTTATTTAAGTGATATCCATGTGGGAACGATAATTCATGGGAAAGGAACGGGAAAATTGAGAAAGGGTATATGGGATTTTTTGGGTAAACATTCTCTCGTTATGAATTTCAGGATGGGAGTTCCCCATGAAGGAGGAGCAGGTGTGACTGTTGTGGAGGTGAAGTAGTATGCACTTTTCTCTGGATATAGGGACGAGAAAGGTAGTAGGCATATTGAGCGATATGGAAGAAGGTAAATTCGTGATCCATCATATGGTTGTGAAGGAACACGAGACTCGTTCAATGCTGGATGGGCAAGTTCATGATGTGAATAAGGTAGTCGAAGTAGTAAAGAAGGTAAAAGAGGAATTGGAGCAGGAGATCAATTCTCCTTTAACTTCTGTTAGAACTGCAGTTGCTGGCAGGACATTGAAAACTGCAAGGGGATCGGCTTCGGAAACTATTCCACCCGAATTAGAGATAACAAGAGATATGGTCTCCGCTCTTGAGTTAAAAGCGGTAAAGAATGCTTTAGATTCATTTGAAGGAACGGATAGAAATGACTTTTATTGTGTAGGTTATTCTCCCGTGGTTTACACGTTAGAGAAAAGCATAATTCGCAACCTAGTCGGACAACATGGAAAAGAGATAGAAGTTGAAGTGATAGCTACCTTTCTGCCGAGGATCGTTGTGGAAGGGATATTATCTGTCCTAAATCGCGTGGAACTGAGATTATCTGCCTTGACCCTCGAACCAATAGCGGCTATAAATGTGAGTGTTCCACAGGACTTGAGGAAATTGAATATTGCCCTTGTCGATGTAGGGGCAGGTACATCGGATATAGCAATAACGCGTGATGGAACTGTCATGGCTTATGGAATGATACCCATAGCAGGAGATGAGATAACGGATAAAATGATGGAAAGATTTCTTCTGGATTTTCAAACAGCTGAGTATGTGAAGCGAAACCTTGGAAATATGGAATCATTTGTGGTTAAAGACATTCTGGATAACGAAATTGAAATCAAAAGGGAAGAAGTCTTGAAAGCGATAGAATCCACTTTGAACATGGTAACAGATAAATTAGTAGAGGCTATACTTGAATTGAATGCCCGTCCACCAAATGCAGTGATGTGTGTTGGGGGTGGGAGTCAGACAGTTGGATTCACAAAGATGTTGGCTTCCAAACTATCTTTACCTTCAAATCGAGTGGCAGTTAAAAAAGCCGCTAATCTGACATTTATCAAAGATGAAACTGGTGGATGTGAAGGAAGTGAATTTGTAACCCCTGTGGGGATAGCGATGATGAGTGGATTGAACTTCAATGAGACATTTACTACAGTAACGGTCAACGATGAGGTAGTCCAGATCATGGCCATGAATAAAAGAGCATCAGTAATGGATGCTTTAATACATGCGGGATTTGAACCTCAGCGTCTTGTTGGCAAGCCTGGTATGTCGGTAATGATAACCGTGAATGGAGAGCCAGTAACAATAAAGGGTGATAAAGGGAAAGAAGCACCTATAACTGTTAATGATGTTAAAGCCACTTTCCACACCCCTATTTCATCTGGAGATGTGATAAAGTGCTCCGAGCCACAAGATGGTGAGGATGCCGTTGTGTATGTAAAAGATATTGTATCACCTTTAGAATTCGAGGTAAATGGGGAGAAGATAAGCATGTATCCAAAGGTTAGTGTAAACGGTGAATATGTTGAAGAAGGAGAAAATCCTCAACTTTCTGATAATGATCGGATCGACTATTCCAATAGAATTCAAATAAGTGATATTTTGGAAAAGTACATGGGAAACACTTCAGAGATAGAACATTACATCCATGTGGGTATCAATGGAACCTGGAAAGATATAAGAGCTGGAGAATTAGTAATAACCATAAATGGTGCTCCGGCTGGTATCACAGACGAATGTCAAAGTGGGGATAAAATAAGGGTATTCGATGAAGTCAAAGATGTAATGGTAAAGGATGTGGTGGAAGACCTCCCCTCACCGGTTATCTATACCCTTTTGATGAATGGTGAGGAAAAACAACTGGAATTCAAGGGGTACAGCATATCGGTTAACGGAAAGAGTACCGATCCCGATACGATTATAAGAGATGGTGATGAGATTGAAGTTCGTACCTTTGATCCCTCTGAGGTTATGCTCATAGACGCCCTGAGATTGATAGAGATAGATACCGAGAATCTGAAAGGCAAGGATTATAAGATCCTATTGAATGACGAGGAAGTAGGCTTTACACATCCAATAAATGATGGAGATAAGGTAGATCTCATCATATATTAGTCAATACATGAGATCAAGCTGGAGGAAGTCATATCTGTGGAGAGATAGGCTCTGTGGATGATCGTAGATATATTATCCTATGGAAGCATCCTATCGTTGAAGCAGTAATGCG
>QNAT01000141.1 GCA_003641555.1 Thermotoga sp. | reverse complement strand
GATTGATGAGGGTGAGCGTGTTAACGGAAAGGAGAGAAGGCAATGTTAGATAAGGCTAACAAATGCCCATTTTTAACCGCTGGATCTGGGTATTTTAAAACGCTGTTTTCGGGTATTTTAAATCGGTGTTGACAAAAATTGATTTTCACTAACTATGCTATAATAAAAACATTCATTGTTCTGCAAAATTGCATACGGAGGTGTTTTTATGTTGAAAAGTGATATAGAGATCGCTCAGAGTACAGAATTAAAACCAATAGAAGAGATTTGCGAAATGCTCGGGATCGACAAAGATATCCTCATCCCTTACAGTAAGTATATGGCAAAGGTTCCTCATGAATTTTTGCAGAGTCTAAGTGATAAAGAAGAGGGCAATCTGATAATTGTAACTGGTATCACCCCCACAAAATACGGAGAAGGAAAGACAACTACTTCTATTGGTCTGACACAGGCATTATGGAAGCTCGGAAAAAGTTCTGTAGTTACGCTAAGAGAGCCATCATTAGGTCCTTGTATGGGAGTTAAAGGCGGAGGTACCGGGGGAGGATATTCCCAGGTATTACCTATGGATGAAATAAATCTTCATTTTACCGGGGATACACATGCAGTAAACAGTGCTCATAACCTACTCTCTGCAATGATAGACTCGCACATACAAAATGGTAACCCACTCTCCCTTGATGTGAGAAGAATTAGCTGGCCAAGGACTATCGATATGAATGATCGAGCTTTGAGAAGCATAGTAGTTGGACTTGGAGGTAAGACAAATGGTTTTCCGAGAGAAGATCACTTCGTTATTTCTCCGGCATCGGAGGTTATGGCAATAGCAGCTTTGGTAACCAATTTGAAGGATTTGAAGAAAAGATTGGGTGAGATAATTGTAGGTCGTGATGTAAAGGGGAGGTTCGTAAAGGCCAAAGAATTGAAAGCACAAGGCGCTATGACAGTATTGATGAAGAATGCCATAAATCCAAACCTGGTTCAGACTATAGAACACGTGCCAGCATTCGTCCATGGCGGACCGTTCGCGAACATAGCTCACGGTACGAACAGTATCATAGCCACCAAACTTGCCTTGAAATTGTCCGATTTCGTTATAACCGAGACGGGATTTGGTGCGGATCTGGGAGCAGAGAAATTCTTTGATGTCGTTTCCAAATATGGAAATTTTAAACCAAAGAGTGTAGTTTTAGTGGCCTCTACGAGGGCATTGAGATCTCATTCCGATTCAGATGAACCACTAAAGGCATTGGAAGAAGGGCTCGAAAACCTTGGAAAACAGATTGAAAACGTGAAGTTATTTCATCTACCAGTGGTTGTAGCTTTGAATAGATTTGCACAAGATACGGATGAAGACTGTAAGGTCGTGGAATCCTATGTAAAGGAAAAAGGAGCGAGATTTGCTGTTTCGGAGTGCTGGGAAAGAGGAGGAGAAGGGGCTGTAGAACTGGCTAAGCAGGTTATAGAATCGGTGGAAAGAGATAAAGCAGATATAGAACCCCTGTATGATTGGGATGCTCCTATACTCGAAAAGGCAGGTAACTTGATGAAATTGTACAACGCGAAGGATGTCGAATATTCCTCTCATGCCCTAACGAAGATAAAATTGTACGAAAGACGAGGATACGGTAATCTCCCTATAATGATGGCAAAAACACAGATGTCCCTATCCGATGATCCTAAGAAAAGAGGAGTCCCAAAAGATTATAAATTCAGAATAACAGATGCATCTCTTTCCGCAGGAGCAGGCTTCGTAGTACTGTATGCGGGAAATGTGATGACTATGCCTGGCTTGCCGAAACATCCAGCAGCTATGGATATAGATATAGATGAAAAAGGAGATGTGAAGGGGCTCTTCTAATATCCTTGAACTGATGGAATGCATGGTTCTTACAGTATTATTGCTATTTTATCCATAAAGCATCACGTGTTGGACAGATGATATCAGATGCAAATGTTAATACTTCAGTCCGGCAGCCAGATGCTGATATTTTTAGTGTGATCGATATGGTAAGTATGGAATTTGCACGAGCTGTTTTCTCAAGAGGTTAAAGAAACATGATCAAAAGTACATTCATCTTAGTTCCGGGAGTTGGAAAGAAAACTGAAGAATATCTCTGGCAAAATGGGATCTTAATATGGGATGACCTGAGAGATGAAATATCCCTAAAAGGAATAGGTATAACCAGGCGGAGGTATATAAAAACGCAGATAACAGCAGCAAAAGAAGCTCTCAGTAAAAAAAACGCCTCCTTTTTTGCAAGATATCTACCACAGTGTGAATATTGGAGATTGTACAAAGAATTTCAAGATAAGACCTTATTTCTCGATATCGAAACCACAGGCATTTCATCATATTACAACGCTATAACCATTATAGGAACCTTCGATGGCAAGAATATCAGGATCTTCGTAAAGGATAACAATCTTAATGAGATCGTAGAATATTTGAAGAACTATGAAATACTCGTGACCTTTAATGGGAAACTCTTCGATGTCCCCTTCATCAAAAAAAATTTCCCTAATATCGAGATTCCCCCTGTTCATATCGATTTAAGATTTCTGCTCAGATCTATTGGGATTTCAGGTCCATTAAAAGAAGTGGAGAAGAAATTAGGTATAGAGAGAGAATCAGATGTTCAAGGAATTAACGGAAGAGAAGCACCTGTATTGTGGGGGAGATTTGTAAGAGGAGATCGGGAGGCACTGAGAAAATTGGTCTTGTACAACATCTACGATACAGTGAATCTAAAAGAGCTCATGGATTTCTGTTATTCAAAGAAGTGTGAGAGCATCGGAAGCGATATTTTATATAGGATGAAAGAAAGAAGGTGCGATTTTTCCCTTTCACCTTCCAAATTTACCTTACCGAAAGTCACCTTACACAGGAATGATCATCGATTGGAGATTCGAGGAGATGGCAAGATATTAGTCGAAATCGAAAAGAAGAAGATCAAAAGACTCGAAATAAAGATAGACTACTTAATAAAGAAGATAAGGAGACGAGGATATAAACCTCTGGTTGTGGGAATAGACCCCTCTGGCACCAAAAAGAGGCCTTCTGGTATCTGCATACTGCGAGAAGAAAACGCATATTTAACTACGGTAAAGACGGATAAAGAAATAATTTCCAGGACTTTAAACGCGAAACCACAGGTGATATCAATAGATTCTCCCCTCCATCTACCAGTGAGTGGAATCAGTAGAAAATGTGAGAAGCGCTTGAAGGAAAGAGGGATCAACGCTTACCCCTCTCTGATCGAAAGTATGAAGAAATTAACGATGAGGGGGATCACACTATCACAGATTTTTGAAGAGCAGAGTTATAAAGTGATAGAGAGTTATCCCGGAGCGGCTCAGGATATCTTAAGATTCCCAAGAAAGAAAGTCAACCTAAAAGAATTGAGGGAAGATCTAACAGATATGGGAATAAAACTCATCTCAGAGAAGAAACCGATAACTCATGATGAACTCGATGCCCTCACATCTGCATTGGTTGGTTACTTTTACCTCGCAGGAATGTACGAAGCTATAGGAGACCGTGAAGAAGGATATTTGATCATACCGTATGTGATTTCCTCCCCTCACTGAAGTAGAGGGGCTTTCTGCTTCATAGGAGCATATCTTACACTATGATATAAGATGATTATCCTGAGAAAAAACTATGTAATCCGATTCCATAGGTGTAAAATATTAAAGTAAGAGTAACTATTTAGAACATTAAAATTGCCACAGATCAATTGGGAGGAGATGGATTTGAGATACGAAGATGCTGGTGTGAGTGTGGGACGCGGGAATGAGATTGTAAATTTTCTAAAGGGGTTATTCGGTAATAAAGATATAGGGCCATTTGCTTCCTCTTTAAATCTTGACTATATTCTAAAAGAATATTCTTCACCTTCATTCATATTTTCCTGTGATGGAGTGGGAACGAAGATCCTACTTCACAAAAAGTATCATACGATGAGATATGCGGCACAGGATCTCATTGCCATGAATGCCAACGATATAGCAACAGTAGGGGCCAAGCCTGTTGTATTTTTCGATTACATTGGTATAGATAAGGTATTGTTATCTTCGGACGTAAAGGATTTTTTCGCGGGTTTGAAAGATACACTCTCTTCAATTGGATGCAGGCTTGGTGGAGGAGAAACCGCCGAGATGCCGGATATATACCTCGATGGAACTCTTGACTTAGCCGGATTTGTAGTAGGAGTCGTGGATAGGGAAAAACAAATCGGCCCCCAAAGGGTTAAGATAGGCGATATTCTCGTTGCCTTATCATCTTCGGGTATTCATTCCAATGGATTCAGTCTCGTGAGAAAACTCCTGGATAACAGACTCGATCCGATGCAAAGGCTTAAGAGTGGTGAGAATCTGATAGATGTGTTATTGAAGCCCACTCGATTGTATGTCAACCAAACTCTTCATCTTTCAGAAAATCCATATGTACATGCAGCGGTTCACGTGACAGGAGGAGGTTTGGTGGAGAATCCACCGAGGGTGACTCCAGAAGGAATGGAAATAGTGATAGATAAGAAATGGGAGATACCAGAGATCTTCGATGTCATTAAAAAAGAGGCGAAGATGGATGAGATGGAAATGATGAAAACATTCAACATGGGGGTTGGTTTCATTTACCTCGTGGCACCGGAAG
>QNAT01000140.1 GCA_003641555.1 Thermotoga sp. | reverse complement strand
CATCGAGTGAGCAAACATTGGGAAGCAATTCTCAGATAGAAGTTAGTTTCAATGGTGGCACAACGTATGAGACCTTTATACGTTCCACAAATACGATAACCGATGCAATGGATTATGTCACTTTGAATCTTCAAAATACCTCTGCTACTCCGGTCGATCTTAATATAACGCGTGATACAAGCGATGCAAAAACTGCAGTAGAGAATTTCGTTAGCGATTACAATGATCTCATAGATTATCTTTATACGAAACTCAACGAGACTCCTGTCGAGAATCCACAAACAGAGGAAGAGAAGAAAGAAGGTTTACTCGCACATGACAGTACCGTTAGAATGCTTTATGATAGATTGAGAAGTTTCGCCTATGCAACGATCAGTGGCCAACAACAGTATGATAGTTTGCCGATGGTAGGTGTCAACACTGGAGAAATTGGGGTGGACTACCATCAAATATTGAAAGGCGAGTTGAATTTAGATGAAGACACGCTCGATTCTGCGTTAGCTACCAATCCGAATGACGTCATGAGGCTTTTTCAGAATGTTGCCACTGGAACGCAAGAAGGAATTGCCCAACGTATGAACGATATGATCAATCAATACGTTCGATATGGAGGAATGATACAATCCGTTATAACTACTGGTGGTTCGATAGATCAGGAACAGGGATATCTTCAAGGACAGATAGATACGTTAAATGAACAGCTCCAGGCAAAAGAGCTATATTATTGGCAGAAATTCACTACTATGGAGCAGGCACTATCGAATCTCCAGGCGCAGGGTGCATGGCTTTCAAACCAGATATCAAAAATGTCATAATAATCAGGTTTACAATGAGTGAAGTGTTATGAATCTTCCTTCTCTTCTGTTGCAAGTATGTTGTGCCCCGGATGCAACAGTAGCATATGAGAGATTGAGAGAGGACTACGATGTAACCTTCTGGTGGTACAATCCGAATATTCATCCATTAGCCGAATACGAAAAGCGACTTGCGTCTTTGATCGAATTAGCAAGGATATGGAGTGTACCGTTGATAATAGAGAAATACGATCCAGAAAGATTTTTTAGATCGGTACGAGGATTGGAAAATGAACCAGAGGGTGGTAAAAGATGTACTCTATGCTTTGAGATGCATTTGACATTTGCACGTGAAAGATCGGAGAAGTGGGGTTTTGAATTCGTTACCACCACCCTTACTACCAGTCCACATAAAGATGCAGATCTAATAAACTCGTTGGGCAAAAAAATATTTGAAAACAGTAAGGTTCAATTCCTGCCTGAGAATTTTAAGAAGAAAGATGGTTTTCTCAGAAGCGTGGAACTCTCTAAGAAGTTTAAACTCTATCGACAGAATTATTGCGGTTGTATATTCAGCCTGATACCACGTTATAGAAGATAAGGCCTATTGCCACTGTGGGAGGATGTGTACTTCTTTAGGGACAGAACCTCAATAGATGTTAGATTATAAATGTTAGATCGAATGCCCATTCACCCATCTACCCATTTCCTCATTCACTCATCTAACATCCATCATCAAACACCTTTTTCAAAAAAAGAGCCCCTGAAAGGAATTGAACCTTCATCTACGGTTTAGGAAACCGCCGCTCGATCCGTTGAGCTACAGGGGCTTTTTATTGCGTTATTATAACATAATATGATTATCTTGTGAAAAGAAAACTCCTTCAGATTTTTTGTACCGAATTTCTTATTATCAATTCTGGTTTAAGTAGTACTTTTTGAGGTTTTTCAGGGGTGGGTTCTTCAAAATGTCTTAGAAGTAGAGAAGCTGCTGTTATACCTATGATATCTACAGGTTGGGAGATGACAGTCAAAGGCGGACTGTAGATCGATGCCCATGCCAGATCATCGAATCCGATGAAAGAAATATCTTCTGGAATTCTCATTCCCAATGCCTTTATTGCTCTTATAGCACCGATCGATGTTAAATTATTTGCCGTTAAAATAGCCGTTGGCCTGTCTGAATTACTTAATAAATTAAGAGTAGCAGTATAAGAATCCTTTTCTCTGTAATTACCGTATGCAACCACTGGTTGAACATCTGGAAGAAAATGTTTCATTGATTCTCTATAACCAGATTCTCTTTCCGTCGAAGTATATATATTATTATTTCCAGCAACACAGGCTATCTTTTTATGACCCTGGTTCACAAGGTATCTTATCGCCTCATACATCCCGACCCTGTTATCGATCACAACCGCATCTGCTTCTATTCCCTTTATGACCCTGTCGAAAAAGACTATCTTTCTTTGTCTTCTAACTGCTTCTCTGCATAAGGATTCGCTCGAACGACCTCCGACAGGAGAGATCAAGATCCCATCCACGTGTTTTGAAAAGAGAAGATTAACATATCGCTTTTCCTTTTCTGGATTTTCATTCGTATTGCACAAAATGAGATTGTAGTGGCGAGGATAGAGGACTTTTTCCATAGAAGAAACAACAGCAGCAAAGAAAGGATTAGATATGTCTGAAAGAAGAATACCAATGGTAGCCGTGGTACGTGTCTTCATCCCCCTGGCAAGAATATTAACAGTATAACCAGTTTTTTCAGCGGCCCTTAGTATTTTCTTCCTCAATTCCGGTCCCACACCAGGCTTATTGTTCAAAGCACGTGAGACCGTTGCGATGGAAACTCCCACTTGTTTTGCTATATCCTTCAGTTTTGGTATGTTATCCACAATTTCACCCCTCATTTTTCAAGTTTCATATTTTCTTGATCTAATATTCTACACCAACTTCTTTTAAGGACAATATCCATTTTTATCCTCCATATCCGAACATTCTGGGCAACCACAAGACAAAATCGGGAATATACGTACACACGAAAAGAGTTGCTACCTCAAGGGGTATCCAGTATACCAACATCTCTTTTACAACCTTATAAAGTGGTGTTCCGCTTATAGCACTGGTAATAAATCCAGTTTGTCCATAAGGAGGAGTGTCCAATGCTATCATCAAATTGAACGTACTTACTACTCCGAAATGAACCAGAGCGATGCCTGCAGCCTTAACCAATGGGATCAGCATAGGTATTATCACAACCTGAATAGCAGAAACATCAAAGAAGCAACCCAATGCAAAGAACAGCAAATTTGAAGATAGAAGTATCATCCATTTCCCAGAAGTTAATCCCAAACTCATAAAGGCATTGGCAATTGTAATCGGGATTTCCTCTCTCGCTACCACATAACTGAGCGCAAAGGCGCAACCTATTAGAAAACTAATGTATCCGGTGTTCAATACAGTTTTGATAACGACTTTATAAAGATCTTTTAGCCCAAGTGTTCTGTAGACGAACAGGCTAAGGATCAATACATAAGCCGCTACTATACCTGCCGATTCAGTAGGAGTAAAAACTCCTCCATATATTCCATATAAAAGTAATATTGGAGCTATAAGTGCAGGAAAAGCCTTGATAGAACTGTTTATGAATTGCTTAAAGGGAGGCCTTTTGCCCCGAGGATAATTTCTTTTTTTGGAGAGGATATAAACCATGAGCATCTCAGCAGAACCGAGCAAAAAACCAGGGATGAACCCTCCCAGAAATAGATATCCCACGGATGCACCTGAAATCGCAGCATAGATGATCATGGGGATGCTGGGAGGAATGATCGGCCCTATAGTAGCGGAAGCAGAAGTAACAGCACAGGCAAAAGCGCCATCATAACCGGCGTTCATCATCGCTTTGATCTCCACTGCCCCCAATCCTGCTACATCGGCTATTTCAGATCCACTCATACCTGCGAAGATAATACTGGATACGATATTCACATAACCCAGTCCGCCTTTAAGTGAGCCCAATGCATCCTGAGCAAGATTAAAGACCTTATCGGTTATCTTGCCAGCATTCATAACATTTGCAGTGAAGATAAATAATGGCACGGAGAGAAGGACAAAATTACTTTCGAATTTTATAGCCATCATGTCCATGAGAATGGAAAGATCTATGTGAGATATCAACAAGTAAAGGGCAGAACTGACGAACATTCCAATAGCAATGGGATATCCCATAGCAAATACTGCAGCAAAGACAATTATGAAGACTATCAATCCCATGGTGGTACCTCCGAAGGCGGCTTTCCTTTCCCCAATAGTTCTCTAATGTTTCGATAGATCCAGGCCGAATTATGAATGAATAGAAGTACGATAAAAATAGGATAACACAGAAAAACATAAGACCAGGGGATCTTAGAAATAGATGCCTTTATCCTGTAATTCCAGATGGTATATTTTACGATGGGAACTGATATCAGGATGAGCACTGTGTTGGTCAGTACATCGAATATGATCTCACTGATCAGCTGCATCTTTCTTGGAAGCTTACGGTATAAGATATCGAATCTGATATGCTGTCTATAACGTCTTGCCAAAGGGGCTCCCAAATAAATAACCCATACGAAGCTGTAAATAGATAGCTCGAATAATAAAGGCAAAGGGTGATCTAATACATATCGTGAAAATACTTGTATAACAATACAAGAAAATAAAAACAAAAAGATAACACTTGCTACATGAACTTCGAGAACATCAAAGAGTTTCTTTGAAATGTCCTTGATATATTTCAATTATTCCCACCTCTTGTAAGATATCCTGGGGGGTAACAAACCCCCCTCGGGATATCTTCATATCTAATATATCTTAATTCGATGTTT
>QNAT01000139.1 GCA_003641555.1 Thermotoga sp. | reverse complement strand
TGCAATAGCTCAAGCACAGAAAATAGGTGGTGTGGCTGCATTCGTGGATGCGGAACATGCTTTCGATCCCGCGTATGCTGAAAAACTGGGAATAAACTTGAAAGACCTTTTGATCTCTCAACCTGATAGTGGAGAGCAAGCCCTCGAAATAGTAGATACTCTTATAAGGAGTAATGCAGTCGATATGGTGGTAGTCGATTCCGTAGCGGCCCTTGTTCCGAGAGCAGAAATAGAAGGAAGCATGGGTGACACGCAAGTGGGTTTGCAAGCTCGTCTTATGTCTCAGGCATTGAGAAAACTGGCGAGCAATGTGGATAGATCTAAAGCCGTTGTCATATTCATAAATCAGATAAGGATGAATATAGGAGGCTACGGGAATCCAGAAACGACGTCGGGTGGAAGGGCCTTGAAATTTTATACCACGTTGCGTCTCGATATAAGAAGGGGACAATCGATAAAGGTTGGAAGTGAGATCATAGGCGCTGAGACATACGTGAAGGTGGTGAAAAACAAGGTGGCACCACCGTTCAAAAAGGCTAGTTTTGATGTTATATACGGTAAAGGCATAGTATATGAGAGTGAATTGGTAAACCTGGGAGTAGAACATTCTATTATATCCAGGAAAGGTACATGGTTTTACTACAAAACAGAAAGTGGAAAAGATGTAAGTCTTGGACAGGGAAAGATGAACGCAATTCAATATCTCAAGGAGAATACGAATATAGCAAGGGAAATAGACAAAAGATTGAGGACCATTTTGCATATTCCATCTTTTGAAACGAAACAGAAAGAAGGAAAGGTCAGTAGTGAAGGAAAGAAAAAATGACGAGTATTTTCACTATGCACTGAATTTGCTAAAAAAACGTGTTTATACATCCTGGGAGATCGCTGAGAAGCTCAGAAGGAGAGGTGCTTCTGATGAGAAAAAAGAGGATGTCCTCAGGCGTTTGGAGGGAAAAGGATTTATAGATGATCGAAAATACTCAGAAATGTATGTTTACGATTCCTTCACGTTAAAAAAGTGGGGGAAGTGGAAGATAAGACAACAACTGCGAAAAAAAGGCGTTAATGATGAAATCATCGAAGAATCTATAGCAAAGGTCATTGAGGAAGTAGATGTCAAGAAAATAATCGTTGAACTTATCAATAAAAGGATTAAGAATGGAAAGACATCTAAGCAGGAGATCCAGAATGTTAAAAGATTCCTGATGAATCGGGGCTTTGATATCGGGGAGATAGATGATGCAATCGGAAAATTGCGAGAAATGTGAGGTGAACTATATGGTAATAATATATCTTTTAATAGGTATCGCAGTAGGTGGAAGCCTGGGATATCTTATCTTTAATTACATAATGAATATAAAAGTTAAAAAGGGCTATAAAGAAGCTAACAAGATATTAGAGGAGGCAAAAGAAGAAACAAATAGAATTAGAAAAGAAAAACTTCTGGATGCAAAAGAACGCATTCAGAAAATGAGAGATGAATTAGAGATAGAAATGAAGAAAAGGCGGGGTGAAATACAAACTCTTGAATCACGTTTGATAAGAAGGCAGGATAACCTGGAGAATAAAGAAGCCAAATTGGAAAGACGAATGAAGCAGTTGGAAGATAAAGAAAGAGATTATCAAAAAAGGTCGGCAAAGCTTAGCGAGATGATAAAGACAGAATTGAAAGAATTAGAGAACATAGCTTCACTTAGTGTAAAGGATGCAAGAGAGCTGGTATTGAAACGTGTGAGACAGGAATCAGAATACGAAATAGCAAAGATCGTGAAGAATGTCAAAGATGAAATGATGAATAAAGCGGAAAAGGAAGCGAAATGGATACTGGCAACAGCTATTCAACGTTACGCCCCGGATTATGTAGGAGAAATCACGGTTTCGACTGTTTCTATACCTTCTGACGATATGAAGGGGAGAATCATAGGTAGAGAAGGAAGGAATATACGCACATTTGAAAGCTTAACGGGGGTAGATCTCATAGTGGATGATACGCCTGAAGTAGTAGTTCTTTCTTGCTTCAATCCACTCAGGAGAGAAGTTGCAAGAATAGCGCTCGAAAAACTCATCACTGATGGGCGTATTCATCCAGCTCGAATAGAAGATATGTATGAAAAAGCCAAGGAAGAAGTTGCAAAGTCTATACAGGATGCTGGAGAAGAAGCCATGTTCAAGGTCGGTATTACCTCTCTTCATCCAGAATTGATAAAGCTAATAGGAAAGCTGAGGTATAGAAGTAGTTTTGGACAGAATGTGCTTCAACATTCCATAGAAGTTGCACAGCTCGCTGCGATGATGGCAGAGGAATTGGACCTGAATGCAGATAAAGTCAAGCGTGCTGGATTATTGCATGACATAGGTAAGGCAGTAGACCACGAAGTAGAAGGCTCACATGCCATAATAGGAGCAGAAATAGCCAAAAGATATAGGGAAAAACCAGATGTGATCAATATGATAGCAGCTCATCACGGCGAGGTTGACCCATTGACTCCAGAAGCAGTTATAATCCAGGCTGCAGATGCTCTGAGTGCTGCAAGACCAGGGGTCAGGAGAGAAACTGTTGATACATATATAGAAAGGTTGGAAAAGTTGGAACAGATAGCGACCTCTTTCGATCACGTTGAAAAAGCCTATGCTATGCAGGCAGGTAGAGAATTGCGTATAATAGTAGAAGCAAATGAGATAGATGATGTGATGTGTGAAAAACTCTCATATGATGTTGCTCATACAATAGAGGAATCTTTAGACTATCCAGGTCAACTCAAGGTAACTGTGATACGTGAGAAAAGATTTGTCCAATATGCAAAATGAGTTTGACGAATTTACACAATTCATATAACTCAAGTAACTAAAAAGGAGTGATGGTATGTTTGATAGGCAAGAGTTGATAAAGAAATTATCCATCAAAACGGATTCGAAGATAGTTTTGCTGGTTATGGATGGTGTTGGTGGATTACCCGATGAAACTGGTGGAAGCGCGCTTGATAGGGCACATAAACCCAATCTGGATAACCTCGCAAAAAAAAGTGAATTGGGTTTATCTATACCAGTTGCTTTGGGAATCACACCGGGCAGTGGACCCGCGCATCTATCTCTATTCGGCTATGATCCTTTGAAATACGATATAGGGCGTGGAATATTAGAAGCTCTGGGTATAGATGTAAATGTGGAAAAGCGAGATCTGGTTGCACGAGGTAATTTTGCCACGATAGAAGGAAATATCGTGAAAGATAGACGAGCAGGTAGGCCAGCCACAGAGGTAACGATAAAGGCTTGTGAGTACCTTTCAAAAAGGATAAAAAGCATAAAAGGTGTGGATATCCATTTTTATCCCGGGAAGGAGCATAGGTTTGTGCTAAAACTCACAGGTGATGGACTCGATGACAGACTTACCGATGCCGATCCTCAAAAGGAAGGCAGTCCAATAAGATATACAGAACCTTTGACAAAAGAAAGTGAGAGGACAGCGGAGATCGTTAACACACTATTGGATGAGATAAAAGAAACGTTAAAGGATTATCATCCCATGAATTTCGCGCTCCTTCGGGGGTTTTCCAAATATCCAGTTCTCCCTCAAATGCAGGATGTGTATAAGTTGGCTCCCGCTGCCATAGCATCGTATCCAATGTATCGAGGACTTGCAAAGTTGGTAGGTATGAACGTACTGAAAGTTGGTATGACTGTGAAAGATGAATTCGATCTACTTGAGAAAGAATTCAAGAACTACGATTTCTTTTACATTCACATAAAGAAAACCGACTCTTATGGTGAAGACGGAAACATACAAAACAAAGTAAGAGTTATAGAAGAAGTTGATGCACAGATTCCCCGACTTCTCTCTTTGAACCCAGATGTGATTGTCGTTACAGGTGATCATTCTACACCAGCTGTATTAAAGGGACACAGTTGGCATCCGAATCCATTCCTATTATACAGTAAATGTGGAAGAGAAGATGAAGGGCGAGCTTTTAACGAAAATGAATGTGTTAAAGGCACGCTTGGTATGTTCTATGCGGTTGATGCCATGTCATTGATGATGGCTTATGCACTCAAGTTGAAAAAATATGGAGCATGATGATATGAATGCACTAAAGATAATCGTATTCGCTTCTGATTGAGCTTCTTCGAATTTTGCAATACCCTAAAAGTTGCAAAATGAAAGGAGGTGAGATGTACGGTTAAGAAGATCTTTATTCTTACAATGCTTTTCACAATAGGCAGCACATTACTTGTTATGGCCCTCCCTATTCAATGGGTTCAGCAAAGATTGATAATTTCTCAATCCAATGTGAAGGGGGTATCTTTTCTTGTTCCGAAAAGGGCATCTTTTTACTCAAATACGAGAAATCTTAACCTCAAAATACAAGCATATAAAAAGGGTTACGTTTATGTATTCACAGTTTTACCAAATGGTAGGACCTATCTTCTCTACCCTTCGAAAAGGGAAATGGGAAGAAAAGAATCTGGTGTGCTGAGTATCGCTCCAAATAATGGCAATTATAGATTTGGTATGAATACAAAAGGTTTAGTCCTGATGGAAACAATCGTCTCTATAAGACCAATTTTAACCCTTGATCACCTGATCAAGCGTTTACCTAACAACGAATTCATTGCGTATATGTGTGATTCCTTGAATCGCAGGAAGTTGTATTACAATATCCTGAAAGAACT
>QNAT01000138.1 GCA_003641555.1 Thermotoga sp. | reverse complement strand
CTCAATACCACGAGTAATATTCTTCTCATTTTCATCCCTCCTTTCCATATCTACATTGTACAATTTCTTTTGTCTTGATACAAGTCAAGCGAACCAAAGAAAAGATCAAGGCTAATACGAATTCGCTAAAATTCCGCGTAAAAAATATTAAAATGGGTGGACTCGCTGCGCTCAGACAGTATCATTTTCCTAACGCATTTTCCCTCGAATTCCTTAACGCAAATTTCGTAATACCGGCTTAAAGTCAAAACCTCAACAGGATACACTGTCTTTGTGGATCAATTTCATTTCTTTTATCTTAATACAACGGATCTTCCCCTTCACAGTGAAAACATGATATGATTTTGATAGAACGATGATCATAAGGAGGGGCAAAAACATGAAAATATTTTTGGACACTGCAAATCTGGATGAGATACGTAAGGGTGCTTCCTGGGGAATTGTAGATGGAGTAACAACTAATCCAACACTCGTTGCTCGCGAAAAAACAGGTTTTAGAAAGAGGATTGCAGAGATATGTGAAGTCGTGAAAGGCCCTGTAAGCGCCGAGGTTATAGCGTTGAATACAGAAGGTATGATAAGAGAAGGAAGAGAATTGGCGAAGATAGCCTCAAACGTAGCAGTTAAGATACCTATGACCCCGGATGGTATAGCGGCAACAAAGATTCTGAGTGGTGAAGGGATAACGGTTAATGTTACCCTGGTATTTAGCTCTAATCAAGCGCTGTTGGCAGCAAAGGCTGGTGCAACCTTTGTCAGCCCGTTCATCGGAAGGATGGACGATAATGGAGATGATGGAATAAGGATGTTATCGGAGATACAGCAAATATATGGTAACTACGGGATCAAAACTGAGATAATAGCTGCAAGCATAAGGCATCCGAAACACGTAATTCAGGCGGCACTCATAGGTGCAGATATAGCAACCATGCCTTTTAAGGTTCTTGAAAAATGCTTTCTCCATCCCATGACCGATAAGGGTTTGGATAGATTTTTGAAAGACTGGAACAATGTGAAAGACCTCGTAGATGATAGGTAACATTATTTCATTCAGAATTGGCATGGGTACATTAATTACTACTCATGCCGGTTCTCTCCTTCATATCGAGGACATTCACAAATGTATCTTGAATGTCTTGATCTCAAATGGTTTGTATGAGAATCTGAATCCATTTCCTGCCATCTCAACGAGATCGTTCCCCTCTTCTTCCAGGAGATTTGTTTCTTCTACCCCCTGTATTGGGAAAGAAAATCTCATTTCTCCTTCTCCTCTTCCACCGTATGCTTCGTACAGTCTCAATACGATATCGTCTGAAAGCTCTGCCTTTTTTACGGCTGATGCTACCAGATTTTCCGGGGATATTTTTATCAGTGCTCGATCTGCTTCGATCTCTTCACTGCATTCTCCTTCAAATACCATTAACGGAGAGTTCAATGCTATTGCCTCCTGGACTGTACCGTTACGCCAATCGCTTTCATGGGGGTATACAGAATATGTGAATTCCTGTTCTCCTTCATCGGCAGTGAAATCAGGGTATATGGGTGAACGCAGCAGCGTTATGCCGATGATGTTATCCAGGGCATTATGCCCGTATTTCGAATTGTTCAGGATGCTTACACCATAGCCTGCTTCCGACTTGTCCACCCAGCGATGTGCAGAGACCTCGAACTTCGCTTTATCCCAACTTGTGTTCCTATGTGCGGGACGAGATACGGCTCCATAAGGTATTTCATAGGTGGCTTGTGAGGATAATATGTTCAAAGGGAATAAGGCTTTCAATATCGTTCTCCTCTCATGCCAGTCTATCTTTGTATGAATATCTAAGCGTGAAGAGTTCATCGTTAAGATATATCTTTGGATTATAGTAGATCCTTTGAATCGCTTTTTCACTTTTATTATACCTCGAACTGGTCCATTCTCTATTATCTTCATGTGGGATACTCCATCGAGATGAATGCCATCTTTGGTGTAGTTCTCATCTATATTCCAGGCATCGGAATCAGCTGGTTTATCAACATATACCCACAATTGATTCCCTTCTCCATCGAATATCTCTCTTCTGAATCTCTTATCATATATGCTCTCTATAGCTCCTGTTTTAGACAGTGTAACCCTGAAGCGACTATTTTCCAGAGAATTATTTGTAACCTTTACACCTTCTGTTGGAGAAGATGATTTACCTTCGGCACATTTCAACCTCGTGTAACTGAAAGGAAGTATGTTCATATGATCTACGAATATACCATCTTCGACAGCTTGATAAGGTATCTCTTCACCTTTCGAGTCGATCAGTTTGAACTGCTTTTTCTTCTTTATCGGCAACTTTACCCTCAATGGACGAGCAAACGAATTCAGATTGTATACGAGAAAAGTATCGTTGCTTCTCTTCAAAGAAATGGCATTATTTCTGATCTTCAAAAGATCTTTCTCACAGGCATTGAGTTCCCTAAATGCATCATCGTACACCCTGTGAATGGAAGATCCAGGAAGTACATCGTGAAATTGATATCTCAAAAGAATTTTCCATGCTCTCGTAATTTCATCCTTCGGATAAGGTTTCTGCCCTCGAATAAAGGCAAGAGAAGAGACAACCTCAGTTTGATACAAAAGGTCTTCTAAACGCCTGTTCATAGCCTTTATCTTGCCCTGAGTTGTATATGTACCCCTGTGATATTCCAAATACAACTCACCATTCCATGTTGGTAATTGAAGATCTTTTGGAATATCTTCAAAGAATTCTTCTGCCTTTTTCATTTCAAGATGAGGCAAAGCAGGAAATTTCTTGAAAAAATGATAATTCTCAAGCATTTCAAGGGTTACTCCGCCACCGCCATCACCGTGTCCAAAGGTAAACAGACTCTCCGTATAGATATCCTTTTGCTTAAAATTCTTCCACGTGCTGAGCAAGGCTAAAGGTTCTATCATTCCGTTGAAACCAAGGTTGGGATTGAGAAAAGAATGAGATAATATCCTGGTACCATCTACACCTTTCCACCAGAAGAGATCATAGGGAAATGTATTCGTTTTGCTCCAGGTTAACTTCGTTGTGAAGAAGTAATCTATTCCAGATTTCTTCATTATCTGGGGAAGTGACCAGCTGAAACCGAACGTATCAGGGAACCACCCGATCCTAACCTTTTTTCCAAACTCTCTTTCGAAGAATTGCTGTCCGAACAAGAATTGTCGAACTAAAGATTCACCGCCAGGAAGGTTACAATCCATTTCTACCCATGAACCACCAGTTATCTCCCATCTTCCTTCTTTTATCCTATTTCCAATTCTTTCATAAAGTTCGGGGTCATCTTCCTTCACGAAGGCATATAGCTGAGGAGAGGATTGGACGAATATGAATTCGGGATCCCTGTCCATTAGATTCACAACCGTCCAGAAGGTTCGACGGGCCTTTCGCCTCGTCTCATCGAGGGGCCAGAGCCAGATCAGATCCAGATGTGAATGACCTGTTAATGATAATTTTCCCCTTGGTGGATATAACGTGGCGATCTCTTCAATCCCCTTTTTCAAATCTTTCAAGGCAGTAGATATGGCTTTTTTACTCTTTTTCGGAAGGAAAGGCACATGCATTTTTCTACCTATATTCACTGGATCCCATAATTCCTCAAAAGGTCTTCGTATATCAGAGTTTATCGAGAACATTGTCAAATAGTCGTCTGTAGAACCTGGAAGGAACAGATGAGTCAGTGCCTCCTTGAGAAGGTTGATAAGACGCACTTTTACTTCCGTATCTTCCAGATGTTTTGCCGCATTGAATGTGTTTATCAAAGTTGCCAAAAATTCGTAAATTATCGGATCCGGTATATAAAAAAAGGCTCTTTCAAAACGAGGATTGGGAATAGAAATCCCGGATTTCCCTTTTGGAACAACTTCAACGGATATTCCGACCTCTTCATCGCCATTGGATTTTTCGAGAATAGGGAAACGCTGATGATTGATATCTATACCACCAAATGGTTTTCCATTGATGGTCACTAATCCTTCGCCTCCAACCCAAAGATTCAACCAGATTTGTTTGTTTTTCCAGCTGACAGGAATATTCGCTGTCGTTTCAAAATAAACAGGAAAATTCGATGTTGGCCAGGTATCACCTACATGTATTTCTTTCATTTGTGTATCATTCCAGGTATGAAATTGCCAGTCTTCGAGAGGTAGAATATCTTCAAACTCAAAGGCCTTTATTTCCCATATGAGTTTTTCAAGCCTTCGCAACTCGTCTTGTATATTCAACTAATATTCCTCCTTTTAGAATGTATTATTATATTAGGATATTACAAAATTCAAAAACTCTCTACGACACGATATTTATCAAACCTATCTATATACAATTTCTCCCATTGCATACACACCTCTACCATTCACTCATTTGCTCTCTTCCAACTTCTGGTTGGATCGTAATCTTTGCCCTGTTGTAGATAATCCAACAAGGTAAGGTGTAAAGGTGTAAAATGTTAATCCATTTTTGATCTACCAATTCATGTTCATTTCTTTTGTCTTTCAATTCAACATCCAAAATTCAAATCAGACAGTATCATTTTCTTAACGCACTTTTCCTCGAATTCCTTAACGCAAATTTCGTAATGCCGACTTAAAGTCAAAACCTCAACAGGATACACTGTCTTTGTGGATCAATTTCATCTTATACTATACATTCCCATAACCGTAGG
>QNAT01000137.1 GCA_003641555.1 Thermotoga sp. | reverse complement strand
TGCTTAGAATGCTTCAAATGTTTTTACCATCTGCTTATTACATAATTATTCCAACTACTCCGAGGATTGCACCTATCACACCTATTATTATACCCGTCATAGCAAGCGAATTCGCGGATTCGGCAGTTTTCTTAACGGTCTCTACATCACTGCTGTTCCTGGCAACATTCTTATTGAGATCTACGATCTTCTTATTGAAATCTGCGATCTTCTTCGTATTCTCTGCTATCATGTGATTATTGAGAGAGGCAAATTTCACCGCACTCGCTGCATTTTTATCGATCTTCGAGGAAAGCGCCTTGATATAAGAATCGTACTCTAATTGCACTTGAGAGAACATACTGATCACTGTCTCGTTATTAAGATTTAGCGAATCTTGAAGTGATTTTACCGCATCGGCATTAGCACTGACTTTCTTATTCAATTTGCCCACCTGATAATTCATCTTGTTGTTCAAAGTAGAGATCTTTGTGTTTAAAGAGTCCTTAGCGTCAGAAATTGCTTTATCTACTTTCGCCAGAGCATCCTGATTTGCCGTTATCTTACCTGCTAAAGAAGCTGTGATCTCTGCATTTGCCTCGGTATTGAGTTGAAGATCGGATATAGATTTATTGGTATTTTGCAATTTTGCCATAAGGCTGTCTTCGAGCGCCTTTACAGCATCTGCATTTTTCACAGTTTTACCGTCTATAACTGCCATCATACCCTGAGCTTCATTTCTTACATTCGCAAGTTCACCTTCCAGATCGGTACGAAGACTTTTCATCGCATCTACCTTCTTAGATACTTCATCAGTCTTCTTCCATAAGAATACCAGATCCTCTTTATTGGCGAATTTGTTTTGAGAAGCTTTGACCTTAGATATCTCATCTCCGAGAGATGCCACTGCCTCCATGTTTCCTGTTATCCTTGCATCTTCCTGATTGATGATTTCTAAAAGATATTGCTTTGCAGAAGCTATTTCTTTGGAAAGAGATTCCTTAACACTCCCGATACCGGTTTTCTGGGCAGCCATTAAATCATCTATGCTGCCTTTCATACTGGTTACACTTTCCTTCAAAGCAGAAAGGTCACCTTTCAATGCTACCAACCTTTCGGCGTTAACACCTATTGCCTCAGCATTGGAATTCGTTGTGCCCTGTATGCTCTTGATCGTTTTATTATATCCTCCCAGGTCAGCTGTTATGTTACCCAGTTCTGCGGTAATCTTATCTACCAAATTCTCTAAGATGCCTATATCTTCAGCTTTTGCCAGCTTCGGGTCCTTTTCCATATATTGAATCGTCTTATCCAGCATAACAGCTGCTGCATACCTTGTCATTGCATTATTACCCCGGAAAGTTTGATCTGGCATCCCTTGAACTATACCTTTTACTGCCAATCGCATAACTGCATCATATGCCCAATGATTCACTGGTACATCCTTAAAACTCACCTTTTGGGCATACACCCAAAGACTTCCAATCATCAACAACATCAACAAAATTACAATGACTTTCTTCATTCTGTTTTCCCTCCTTGACAAAAAGATTTAAAAAATCCAAAGGTCTTCAACACAAAATATCTTATTCCATCACCCCCTTAATTCAACAAGGTTCCTTTCAATTTTCCACATAAAACACAAGATCCATTAACCTATTATAACTCCAAAGACCTTATATTTCAACCCTTCGCATTCGTAATATTTAACGTGTTTCTCTTCTACTCATTACTTCTTACACAATCACTACAAATTATACAACTCTTCAATATCCATATTCAAGTTTTTTTTGAGATCTTAACAAATTTTCTCTTTCCTACCCTTACGATCATACCATTTTCGATCGTTATCGGAGCAAATATATCCGTTACTTTTTTGCCATCTACACTGATGGCACCTTGTGTTATCAATCTTTTCAATTCACTATTACTTTTATCTTTCTGAATCTGTTTTATCAACGACAGTAAGGGCATTGTATCTTCGTCTACATACACCTTCGGCATTGAAGATGGTATTCCTCTTTCCGAAAAAATTTGTCTAAATTCCTGCTCTGCTTTCGCTGCTTCCCCTTCGCCATGAAAAAAAGTAGTTATATCACGAGCAAGTCGCATTTTCACATCTCTTGGGTTCAATTTACCAGTTTTCATTCCTTTTCCAAACATGACCACTTCTTCTTCGGGTATCTTCGTTAAAAGCCTCATATATTTCAATATTAAACTATCGGGTATAGACATTAATTTCCCATACATGTCTTTTGCCCCATCGTTGAATGCAATGTAATTATTATAACTCTTACTCATCTTCAACTTGCCGTCTGTGCCTTCTATTATAGGCAATGTCATTATGATCTGGGGTTCTTGACCATATTCAGACTGAAGATGTCTGCCTACTATCAGATTAAATTTCTGATCTGTACCCCCCACTTCCACATCACAATTGATCATAACGGAATCATATCCCTGTGCGATAGGGTAAAGAAACTCCGATATACTAATAGGTATACCATTTTCATAACGTTTTTCAAAGTCATCACGTTCTAACATCCTTGCTACTGTATACTTCGATGTGACTTTCACAATGTCCTCGAAAGATAACTTTCTAAGCCACTCACCATTGAATCTGATCTCCGTTTTTACAGGATTCAATATCTTAAATGCCTGTGCTTTATAGGTCTTAACATTTTCTTCGATTTCTTCTTTAGAAAGCATAGGACGTGTCTTAGACCTTCCAGATGGGTCACCAATCATACCGGTAAAATCCCCTATTATCAATATCACTCTATGTCCCAGGTCCTGGAAAAGTCTTAATTTTCTAAGGACTACTGCTATACCCAGGTGCAAGTCAGGACGTGAGGGATCGACTCCCAATTTCACCCTCAATTGCCCTTTTTCCTTTATGCGATTTAATAATTCTTGCTCACTTATTAGATCTACTGTGTTTTCTTTCAGTAATTCCACTTGTTCCTCTGGTTTTACCATTTCTTTCCCCTCACTTTTCTGTGGGCAGACCTCTTAACTTAATATGCAAGCTTTAAGAAGGCCAATGACCATTTGTTACCTATTCCGTTCAATTGCTCAATCCAACCCATAGATCTCTTAGAATGCACTTCCACAATCGTTCTAACATAGAGAGGTACATAGGGAAGAGTATCCTGGATCTTCTCCTGAAGGTCGAAGCATATCTTTCTTGCTTTCGACATATCCAATGTTTGCACGAATAGATTCGCCTCTTTATCGAATGCCTCATCATGATAACCTTCCGGGTTACTGCCACCTGGAGTATCTTCCTCAGATACGAAAAGAGTCCTCAGATAATCTGGGAATAACGTTAGTCTCCAGATAGATATCCAACAATCGAAATTCCTTTCTACGAAGACCTTGTCCATGATATCAGAAGGGGAGATAGGAATAAGGTTTATAGAGAGTCCGATCTTTTTCCACCACCTTTGAATCAAAATACCAACGGTAGTTCTTACAGGATCAAAATTAACAGATGGAATGAGCATGCTGAAAGGCTTTACAGATGTTCCATCTTTATAATAAAGCTTCTCGTTTTCATCCCAGTAATATCCTGCACTCACAAGTATCTCCCTGGCTTTTGCAAGCCTTTTACCTTCATTCATACCAATCTTGTTACCATAATCCATTGTAAGTGGATCATGCCAATAGGTATTACAAGGAGGTACCACAGTCGAGAGCCATGTCCCCATATTTCGTAAGATCTTCGATTGAATGTAAGGTTTATCTATAAGGTAAGTCAATGCCTTTCTGAATTTCTCATCACTAAAAGGCTTTTTTCTAAGATTCCAGCTGAGATAACAGATCCCATTTTCTGGCAATTCCGTCAATACAACATTCTGGTCTAAAAAAAGTAGAGGAAGACGATCGGGTGGTATATATGATTGTATGTAATCGAGTTCACCTCTTTGCATGTCCAAAATTGCTGTATCTATATCCTTATATACCTTGTAATAGATGCCATCTACATAAGGACCTACAATATACTTTTTATTTCTTCCCTTTACCTGCCAGCCCCTGGCAAAATAATTTGGATTGGCAACAAATAATATATGATCACCTTTCACCCATTCCTTTGGTATAAACATCCCATCTCCCACCATCATATCGATACTTGGTTTATATGCTAAAAGGAATTTTTGTGGCTCCTTTGACTCTGCAGCCTTTTGCACAACGGGTTTCCATATATGTTCGGGAATGATCATCTGCATTAATGTCCCAAATACAAAGGTCGATCTTATCTCCTTTAACGTATAAAGAACGGTATAAGTGTCGATCTTCTTAACGCTTTTCACAAATTCAAAATAACGATAATATCCAGGTATCTTTAGATTAATGATAACGTTCGCAGTAAAAACGATATCATTTGCTGTAACTGGCTTACCATCGGACCATTTGATACCCTTTTTAAGACTCACTACACAGGTTTTATTTTCAAGATCCATCTGATATATTCCATCTGCCATCCAGGGAATGTATTCAAAGGTTTCAGGAGCATAGGTATAAAGCGATTCCCATATGGAATTCGTCATAGAAAATACATCTGACTTTGGAAATATAAATGGACTAAAACCCTCTAAACCATCACCTAACAAGCCCCATCTCAAGTAGATCGCTTCACATGGTATCGATATAAGTATTAACAAAAAAATACACGATAACAGAATAATTATCCTATTTATTGGTTTTTACCCTCCCAACCGAATCTCTCATCACAAGTGCAACAAAACTATG
>QNAT01000136.1 GCA_003641555.1 Thermotoga sp. | reverse complement strand
AGAATAGCACATTTAGGATATATGGGTAAATTCGATATGATAATTGCCATTTCTGCTCTCGAGATGTCTTTGAAAGAATTGGGATATCCGATCGAATTGGGCAAAGGTGTGAGAGCGGCGGAAGAAATCTTCATGAAAGAGGGTGTATGATATGAAGCGACTTCTCGTTAACGATTCTCTTGCTCCAGATGCCATGGCAAGACTTAAGAATACAGAAGGTATAGAGGTGGATGATAGGAAAAGGACGCAAGAACAACTCGTTAAGGATATAAAACAATTCGATGCTATAATCGTTAGAAGTGCTACCAAAGTAACCAAAGAGGTCATAGAAGCGGGAGATAGACTCTCTCTCATAGTGAGAGCGGGGACAGGATTAGATAATGTAGAAGTAGACGCAGCTAAGAGAAAGGGTATAAAGGTTATAAACACTCCAGCAGCCAATTCTCTTTCGGTTGCTGAGCTTACTATAGGTTTTATGATATCGATGGCGAGGTTTATACCACAAGGAACCATGAGTCTAAAAGAAGGTAAATGGCTGAAGAAAGAGTTCAAAGGGATTGAACTCCACGATTCAACGTTGGGTATAATAGGTATAGGGAGAGTAGGTCAACTGGTAGCAGAAAGAGCTCTGGCATTTGGAATGAAGGTCATGGCATACGATAAATATCCAAACGTGAAAGAAGAATTAAAAGAAAAGATCGAATTGCTTTCTCTCGATGAATTACTTCCTAAATCAGATTTCATCACTGTTCATGTACCCCTGATGAAGGAAACCCACAACCTGATAGGCGAAAGGGAATTCGAAAAGATGAAGGATGGTGTATATTTCGTTCATTGTGCAAGGGGTGGAATAGTAGATGAGCAAGCTTTGTACAATGCTCTTGTCTCTGGCAAGGTAAAGGCTGCGGCGCTGGATGTCTTCGAAGTAGAACCTCCTGTAGACGATCTGAGAAAGCGATTACTTTCCCTAAACAATGTGATATGTACACCACATATAGGAGCGTCGACCATCCAGGCACAGAAACGCGTTGGAGAAGAAGTTGTGGAGAAAGTTATAGCAGAACTAACAGGTGGTGAGAATTGATATGGCTGTGGTGAAACCGTTTCGTGCATACAGATATGCTCCGAATATCATTGAAGATATGACCAGCGTTGTCACCCAACCCTACGATAAGATAAATGATGAGATGCAAGTAGAGTATTACAAGCGCAGTAAATACAATATCATCAGGGTAATAAAAGGAAAGCGATTTACAGATGATAGTGAGCAGAACAACGTGTACACGAGGGCAGCAAAATATCTACGAGAATGGATAGAGAGGGGAATATTAATTCGGGATAGCAAACCTTCGATATACATATACGATCAGGAATACAAGGATGATATGGGAAGAAGGCTTACACGTAAGGGATTCATTGCCCTGGGTAAATTGGAAGAATACAGTGAATCAGGTGTTAAACCACACGAGAGAACGCTATCGAAGCCGAAAGAAGATAGATTCAATTTGATGAAGGCAACGAATGCGAACTTTGGTCAGGTCTTCATGCTGTACACCGATCCAGAGAAGAAGATAGATAGGCTCCTTGCTCGTTTCAGGGAAGAAGAACCCGATATGAAGGCATTGGATTGGCAAGGGGAAATACATAAACTCTGGAAGGTGGAGGATGCAGAAATGATACAGAAGATCGAAGGATATATGAAAGACAAGACATTGCTCATAGCCGATGGTCACCACAGATATGAGACTGCTTTGAATTACAAGAGATATATGATAGAGAAGATCGGGAAAACTGTGGAAAATGCTCCATTTTTCTACAGAATGATGACATTTGTGAACACAGAAGACGAAGGATTGACTATATTTCCAACCCATAGGCTGATATTCAATTGCGATCGTGATGTAAAGACCTTTTTAGATACGTTGAAGAGAGATTTCTTCATTGAGGAAATCCAATTCTTCCCTGAAGATAAATTCGAGGAGTTAGAGAGATTGAAGATGCGAATGAGGGAAAGGCATAGTAAAGAAAAAGAACATGTGTTTGGCTTATACCTTAAGGGAATAGGTAGCTATTTTCTCTTAACGCTGAAAAACACGAAGCGCATGGATGAGCTCATTCCCGATGCATCGGATGCATATAAATCGCTGGATGTGGTAATACTGCACAAATTGATATTGGAGGACATACTCAGGATAGATGCGGAGAAATTAAAAGAGCAGATGAATATTGATTACGAACGTTATCTGGATGAAGCCGTGAGGCGTGTAGATGCAAATGATAAGTATCAGATGCTATTCATCTTGAATCCCACCAGAATTGAAAATGTAAAAGGGACAGCTGAGGCTGGAGAAAGGATGCCTCAAAAATCGACCGATTTTTATCCCAAACTCTTGACAGGTTTTACGATAAATCTTTTAGCAAAGGAATGAGAAGATGGCTAAGATAATCTCAAAAGAAGAAATAGCAAATCAAACGTACAGTATGTATGTTCATACGCCTTTAATAGCTAAGAAATGCAAACCAGGCCAATTCGTTGTGATCAGGCTTGATGAGAAGGGAGAAAGAATACCTTTAACGATCGCGAATTTCGATAGAAATGAGGGTAACATCAGATTGGTATTCCAGGTAGTGGGTAAGACTACTCTTAAACTCTCTCGTTACGGTGTCGGAAAAGACATATCGGATATAACAGGCCCTTTGGGGAACCCTTCAGAGATATCCAACTACGGAACTGTCGTAATGGTTGGTGGTGGTGTGGGCATAGCTCCCATTTACCCGATAGCAAGGGCGTTGAAGGAAGTTGGAAACGAAGTGATAACAATTCTCGGAGCACGTTCGAAATCATTGTTAATAATGGAAGAAGATCTCGCTTCTGTGAGTGATGAATTGTTGATATCTACAGATGATGGTTCAAAAGGGAAGAAGGGATTTGTAACGGACGTTCTTAAAGAATTACTGGACAGTGGAAAAAATATGGCTCGAGTCTGGGCAATAGGACCTGCGATAATGATGCAATTCATATCCGAGCTGACTGTGAAATACGGTGTTCCTACGATCGTCTCCCTGAATTCGATAATGGTAGATGGTACGGGTATGTGCGGGGCATGCAGGGTAAACGTCGGAGGTGAGACGAAATTCACCTGTGTGGATGGTCCAGAATTCGATGGGCATAAGGTAGATTTCAAACTTCTAATGGAACGACTTTCAACATATAAGAGAGAAGAAAAGATCGCTCTCGAAAATTATGAAAAAAGAATTAGAGCAAGTGGGTGATGGGAGATGGCAAAAAAGATTCAACTCAAAAAAACACCCATGAAGGAGCAGATCCCTGAAGAAAGGCGAAAAAATTTCAACGAGGTTCCTTATGGCTATACAGTAGAAGAAGCAATAACAGAAGCGAATCGCTGTCTTCAATGCAGTCCTCCTCTTTGCGTGAAAGGATGCCCTGTTAACGTTGATATACCTGGTTTTATAAAAGCTATAAAAGAAAGAGACTTCAGATGTGCCATAAACAAGATAAAGCTTACAAACAATCTTCCAGCAGTTTGCGGAAGAGTATGTCCACAGGAAGAGCAGTGTGAGAAGGCATGTACTCTTGGGAAAATAAAGGGTAGTGAACCCGTGGCCATAGGTAGATTGGAAAGATTCGCAGCAGATTGGGAAGCAGAACATGGCGTTGAGACTCCTGAAATAGTAGATAAAAAAGATGGCAAGGTAGCGGTAATAGGTGCTGGTCCTGCAGGATTAACCGCCGCAGCGGATCTTGCGAAGTTTGGATACGATGTCACGGTATTCGAGGCATTTCATAAGCCTGGTGGAGTTCTGGTATACGGGATTCCAGAATTCAGATTGCCAAAGTCTATAGTGGAACGAGAAGTGGAAAATATAAAGAAGTTAGGTGTGAAGTTCGAATTCAACCGGGTTATAGGTAAGATATTTACCATAGACGAATTGATGAATGAAGAAGGATTCGATAGCGTGTACATAGCCACAGGTGCAGGAACTCCACGTTTTATGAATATTCCTGGTGAGAATTTGATAGGGGTATACTCGGCAAGTGAATTGCTGACGAGGACTAACCTTATGAAGGCATATAAGTTCCCGGAGTACGATACCCCAATAAGTATAGGTCAAAAAGTCGCGGTAATAGGAGGAGGAAATGTCGCAATGGACTCCGCGAGAACTTCTTTAAGATTGGGAGCAAAAGAGGTATACGTGGTTTACAGGCGCAGCAAGACAGAGATGCCAGCGAGGGCTGAAGAAGTCCATCATGCAGAAGAAGAAGGAATAATATTCAATTTTCTTACCAACCCAACACGCATTTTCGGAGACGAAAAGGGAAGAGTAAAACAAATGGAATGCATAAGGATGCGTCTTGGTGAACCAGACAGCAGTGGGAGGAGACGCCCGATCCCTATAGAAGGCTCCGAGTTCAAAATGGATGTTGATACCGTCGTCATAGCCATAGGACAGAGTTCTAACAAAGTATTACTCCAGGCAACTCCGAACCTGAAACTGAATACACGTGGTTATATAGAAGCTGATGAAGTGGGAAAAACATCTATAGAGGGAGTATATGCCGGTGGCGACATAGTAACTGGTGCTGCAACCGTAATACTTGCAATGGGTGCAGGAAAAACGGCCGCCAGAGCAATAGATGAGTACATAAAGAAAAAGAAAGCACGGAAAGCTTGAAGTACATGAACCCCTCTGCATTATAGAGGGGTTTATCATTCCTTAGTGACTATTTCAGAACATTGAATTACCACAGAAACAACTACTTTTATTGATGTCTACTTTGTGTCTCAGAATCTGAACAATT
>QNAT01000135.1 GCA_003641555.1 Thermotoga sp. | reverse complement strand
TGCTTAAACACAGATTTTAATTCTTTGAATCCAAACATGCCCTTATTTATCACCCCATTGGTATAAAATAATATTTTCTCACCGGGCAAAAGCTTTACCTCAGTATTATTTTTCTCTTTTAGTAATAAATTAGAATTTATGGATATTCCTTTGGTAGTAATAAATGATGAGGTTTTACCATTCGACCATATCGGGGGATATTGATTTTCTGTGTTTGCTATAGCTATTCTATTTTCTACAGTATCCAGATAAAAGCTCATCATAGTCAAAAGAATATTTTCTGAGAATACATCTATTGGCAGGTTCTCACGCACATACGTTATGAGATCTATTGGTATCGAAATCGCAGATTGCTTCTGGATAAAATCTTCAATAATACCATTCAGAAGCATAGTAAATACATTCGCATCTATCCCCCATATCGAAGCATCTGCAAGATACCCAAAGGCATGATTGCTGTTTACAGGATAGATATTATAGGAAACACCTCTCAGCTCATATGAAGGTATGTACATAATATCGAAATGGAAATCATCGATATCAGGAAAGTATTTTGTCAAAAAGCGATGTTGAAACCTATGTGCTATTTGTATTTCTTCTTTATCTACCATGATCTCCTCTTTGACTCTTATATTTTCTCTTGTCTTCATACATTCTTCCATCTGCGACCCTCAGGAGTGCTTCATGTCCTTCAGCATCTACAGGATACGTTGCTACTCCTGCACTTATTGACAGATTTAAATGCTCATTCTTTATCTTTAACGGTAAACTCGATATGATTTTTTTCAGTTCGTTCATTTTATTAATGACCTCATCCTGAGGAGTTTCATTCAACACAACACAGAATTCATCTCCACCATATCTACCCACAGTATCTGACTTTCTCGTGTTCAACTTGATGAGCTGACCTACTGTATACAAAACTTCATCACCAACATCATGGCCAAAGGTGTCATTTATGAGTTTGAAATCATTTATATCTATCATTATCAAACTCAACGAATGTTTATATCTTTTAGCTCTTTCGAAATCTTTTTCGTATAATTCTTCGAAGTACCTTCTGTTATTTATACCTGTAACACCGTCAATTCTCGATAACTCAGTTATCTTTTCCAACATCATAACGTGATCTATAGCCAGAGACACCTGGGTTACATAGTAATCAAGAAAACTGATCTCTCTTCCACTCAATTCACAATCTTTAAGGGCAAAGAGTAAGTATCCAAACAGGATTCCTTTATACGATAACCTTGCCAATATCAAAGATTTGGTTATACTACGTAGATATTTAGAGATGTAACTCATACCTTCCTGTGATAATTCCACAATCCTGATACAACCTGTCTTTTGTTCTCTTTTGATGAATCTCCCTCCTGATTCAATATCTGAAAGCGCTATAGCTATACTTACTGTGTTATCTATAGCCCTGATATAAAATTTTTCCCTTTTCATAAACAATATGTTCGATACATTGGGAAAAAATTCCTTTGAAAATCTTATGGCATTTCTTAACACTTCTTTCAGCGATGTCGCCATAAAAAGCCTGTTTGTGGTATGTAAAAGGGTATCGAGTTCCTGATTCATCTTCAAAAGTTTCTGGTTTTGCCTTTCATATTCGTTTCTCAGACGTTCTACTCGGTAAACCCTGTCAGCGCTCAAGACAGATTCCAGCAATTCTATCTTCTTAAAATCATCCCTGAATATTTTAAATACTCCAAGTTTCATAAGCTGGTTCAGCGTAGACAATGATATATCACGGCAATTCACCAATATCTCCTGAATGCTGGAATTCAATTGTTTGATCTTGTAAACATGCTCGAGGAGACTGCCCCCTAAGCCTTTTGCACTTAGAATGGTTACAGTGAAATCAAAATCATTTATTTCATTCACAGTCACAGCAACTTTTACTCTCATTCCTTCTCTTTCAAGCATTGTCTTTACGGAATTTGAACTGTCATTTCCATTTACAAGCAATATTGGAACAGTATATCTAAAATCGATTTTACTTCCTTCCAAAACACGCCGCACGATGTTTTTTATCTCCTCATTAGTGGATTTTTCTGAATATATTATCGCTTGCGCTCCTGCAGCAGCCGAGAGTTCATCCAGTACAATACTATGATTCATATTCGTTATAAGTATAATGGGCACCTTTTTCTTCCATATTCTTCCAGATGAAACAAAACGGCAGACCTGCAAACCATTTATCTTTTGCGAATTGAAATCAGCGAAGACCAAAGCTGGTTCTGGGCCATTTTTCTCATTCAATAAATCTATTTCTCTGGATATATTCTTCACTTCATGATCTAGATCTGCAAGAATAGATTTGAGCCTGGAAACAAAATCGCGATTAGAGGATAATATAAGGGAATACACCATATTATTCATTCCAGGGCAATGAGATAATAATAATGTGGCTGTCCTCCATCATAAATTTCTACTTCCATTGCTGGATATTTTTCCTGTACTCTCTTTTTCAATTGTTTGGCTTTATCAGGTGCAACATCTTTACCATAGTATATGCTTAAGATTTCGAAGTTATTGGAATAAACAGCTGAAACTGTATTATATGCTACGTCATTTATATCTTTTCCTTTACCGAAGAATTTTCTTCCTATAAAGCTTACTACATCACCTTTTTTGACAGATGTTCCTGCTATTTTACTATCTCTTATCGCATAGGTTACCGCAATAGTCTTTATAGATTTATACATATTCTTCATATTCTCCAGAAGATCATTTAGTTCTAATTTCTTATCGAAAGCTACCAGGGCAGCGATTCCCTCTTGAACATTACATGTTGGAACGACAATAATCTTCTTTGAATTTTCTATTTTGCTAAGCTGTTCAGCGCTCATTATGATATTTTCATTATTGGGGAAGATAAAAACGGTATCTGCCCTTATTTTGTCTAAAGCTTCTTTCAAATCCGCTATACTTGGATTCATCGTCTGCCCCCCATTGATTACCCGATCTGCCCCTAAATCCTCGAATATACGTCTAAATCCCTTACCCGCAGATACCACTATTATACCGTACTTCTTTCTTTCCTCATTTTCAGTGAGTATTACCCTTTCATGCTGCACTGCCATGTTATCTATCTTCGTCTTTAGTAACTCACCCCATTTTACCCCTTCTTCGATAACAGCACCAGGGTGGTTTGTATGGACATGAACCTTGATTATACCCTCTGCCTTCACTATGACGATAGAATCACCGAATTCTCCTATCTTCGTTCTTATCTCTTCTTCTGTGATGTTTTTGATATCATCCTTTACCATGATCTCAGTACAGTACTTGAACTTAAGAGGCTCTTTTAAAATTGCTATGCCTTTTTCTGGCTCCTTTTTCCTTTTTGTTTCTTTAATATGTATAGGGATTTCTTCCATTTTACCTGATATGCCTTCATAAAAACCTTTCATTATATACGCCAATCCTTTCGCACCTGCATCTACAACACCAGCAGCTTTCAGTTTTGGTAGCATATTCTGAGTTTTTTGAACTATATCCATAGAGATACTAACAGCGTCTCTAAAAAATAGTTCAAAATCCTCATCCCCTTTAAAATTTTTTTTTGTATTCGCGGCCAGAAGTCTGATCTCAGTCAATATCGTACCTTCCACTGGTTTCATAACCGCACGATAAGCACTTTTACGTCCTTCGTCCAGTGCTTCTATGAAATCCTTCACCCTTAAACTCTTCTTATTCTTAACAGAATTAATAAAGCCGTGAAATATCTGCGAGAGTATAACACCCGAATTACCCCTTGCTCCCATAAGTGTTCCTGTCTTTATTGCTCCTGCAACTGCTGTTAGATCATCGGTGTCCAGTTTCTCCAACCTATTAACAGCTTCTATCATTGCCATAGACATATTAGAACCCGTATCACCATCCGGCACAGGAAAAACGTTGAGCATATTCAACTCTTCTCTATGGGCAATTAATACCTCAGCAGCTTTCTCAAAACAATATTTTAGTTCCTTCCCGGTTATTTCTTTCGTCACGCACCAAAAACTCCTTTTAATCCATTCTCAATCCAACTACGTAGACATCTATTCTTTCTACATGTATACCTAACAATTCCTTTAACTTGTACGATACAGAATGAATTACATTCTTAGCCACCTCTTGCAGTTTTGAACCATATTCCATCTCAACATATAATTCTATCTTCATCGATTGCCTTTCATCATCCATTTCTACGAGTTTTATACCTTGTTCGATATCATTGTCCGGCTTCAGCAATCGTTTCAAGAAAGCACTCGCATCCGCGGGCTCCATCTTGACTATTCCATATGTTTCTAATAGAATACTTGCTATAGTAGATATTATTGCCTTCTTATCGATCTCTACTTGACCGTACTCCATTTGAAATATCATACATCTCACCCCTGAATTTTCTGATCCTTTTTCGTATATCATTTTTCGTCAGGTTAACAACATTCAGCAATTCGTCTCTACTCCCATGGGTTACAAATTCATCCCGTATTCCCAATCTCATTACTTTTATTTTCACATCGTTATCCACAATATACTCTGCTACAGCGGAACCAAAGCCACCCTTTAATACACCCTCTTCTACCGTTAAGATGATTCTAAACCTATTCAAATCCTTTTCAAGAAATTCTTCATCCAGAGGCTTTATGACCCTGGCATTTACCACTTCTACGTTCATACCATCGTTTACTCTGAGCTCTTCGGCAGCTTTAAGCGCTTCCTTGAGCATTGATCCACATGCCAGTATACATATATCTTTTCCCTCCCTTATTACTTCCCATCGCATTGGATCTATCGATGGTATGTTCGAAAGTTTAAATGCGTTCTCCGG
>QNAT01000134.1 GCA_003641555.1 Thermotoga sp. | reverse complement strand
CCTGGTGGGAAAATAATCACTGAACGGCCCCATAGTGCTCTGACATCTTATAATAGCGTTTGCCACCATTGATGCAGTAGGCGGTATATCTTTATCTCCTGTAGCGGAGTAAAGATTTGAGAGTCCTAATAGAAAGATGGAGCTCATATCGGAATACCCATGAAGTAAGCCATATTGTAGATTGGATTTCAAAACATTATAGAGGCTATAGGAACTCTTTTTTAATTTGGAGTAATAGTATCCATCTCTGGTCTTAAAGAAATGCATCGCTTCTGCTATTGCCCAAAACCCTCTTGCTGCCCACCATCCGCCACTCTTCCTGCTTGTTACTCCAAATCTATTTATTTTCCCATCTTTAGAGACGAAATTGTAAAGATCTCCATCCTCGTCCTGAAGCGATAGGATAAAATTCAAGGCCTCTTTCAGCCTGGTAATATAGGTAGCATTTTCGGGTTCCAATTTTAACAACATCGAGTATAAGATAGCCACCCTTGCCACGTCGTCTACGCAACTCGCTCCTTCTTCATTCGCTTCTATTTTAATGTATTTAATGTTGTCCGGAGAGGGCCTGGAATAGACGTACCAACCATAACATATCTTTCCATCTATATCGAAAGATGTTCTAAGAAAATCGAGATGAGAGAGATTGATCACCTTAGTCACTCCTAAAATGGGTATAAACAACAATAAAAGAATAATAATACATCTTTTTTTCATTCAAATCGCCTCTAAAATAAGTCAGGGCAAGCCTAAAGGCCTGCCCTCTAAGAGCTCACTTTGTTATCTTAACGGAACGAAATTCTTTTGTCCTTCCTTCCAAATATCTAACGGCGTTATATTCGGATGAAGAATTGTAGATGCTGTACACTCTGTTGAATACCACAACATCGCCTGCTTTGTATCTATTTGGTAACTGTCCCTTGGGTACACAACCTTTAGTAGCAGCGTATACATCGAATTCTCCGGGTATCCACTTGAAAACTCCATCTCTGAATTCTCTACTCTCATATACCCAGGTATTTCCACAAATCCATTTCCAATAGTCAACGGGAACGATCTCCTTTTCTGGCAAGATCTCTCCTACTCCCATTTTTAATTTTGGAGAGTAATTGGTTCTCCATCTTTCCTCGGAAGCAAAGATATATGTTGCACCCCACCACAATGGTTTCATAGAATCGGTTGCACTGAATGCTGTGTAGGGTTCCTTATCTACATATACGATCGCATTCTTTTCGAGCCAGTAATCCAAAGGAGTAACCCCTAATTGATCGGCCCAGGTTAAGCGCCTAAATATGGGTAAGATATGAATCGCATCTTCAGCCACTTCAGTTAGAGGTCGTGTAACCATGATCTGCAATTTCATCATATCTTCGTAGGTTTTAAATACGAATTTCGTATTTACGAGGATGTCTCCCGTCTTGTAGATAGAAATGATATTGTGCTGTTCTAATCCAACGAAATTTTTGGAGACCAGATCTGCCACAACCGTAACTGCAACAGGATTATTTCCATCGAGTACCTTCATTTTTGCGACTCTGAAGTCATAAGAAACCTTTTCTACATGCTTTCCGATCTCTTTATTTACGTAATAGGTGCTCTCTGGAAACCCGCTCACTCTTGCCATACCGATCTCATCGAGTACAGTTCCTTCTACTACATCAAATTTCTTAACATGGACTACTCCATGATCATCAACAGTAACAACGAATTTGCCATCATTAGTGGATATCGTTTCTTCTCCGTTGATCGATTTTACAACGAAAGAATTGGCATAGGTTGGAGGCTCAATGGAAAGATCATCGCTAACTTTGATCTTAGCATTCCCTATCGTTAGAAACGCAAGCACATCTTTTGCGGAAAGCTTTCCATTCAGATCGACATCATCGATCTGATAAGGAAGCTCGTTGTTTTGGCTGTCATAAACGCGAATACTGTCCCAATTTGCATCAAAATCTTCTCCTACGAGATCACGCAGATGACTCATAGTGATCCTTACAGGGACACCAATTCCTGTCACACTCTTGACATTGACATTTACTACTCTGGTTTCCGCGAGTACGGAGGATGCTACGAGAAGAACTAACACCAGAGAAAAAACCAACAACTTTCTCACAATTACCCCACCTCCTAAGATTTTATGGGTTAATTACTAACCCACAACGTAATGTAAGCGCTTACACAAATACATTGTAATACTACATTTTACATTTGTCAAGTTTTCGAATTGCATCATCAAAAATCCTGATTCGATTAGGTAATACTTACACAGGTTTTAAATCAACAAAGTTGGGTTAAACGCGTTCTATGCTGATTTCAACATGGTATTGATCTGTATCCACCTTGAGTAAATCAGGAATTTCAGTGGATTTCAACATCTCAAGCAGATCCTCCCTGCTCATACCTTCTTTATCCATTTCTTTTAAGGCATCCTGTGGGATAAATTTAAACGCCAATGTGGCCAACTTAAAAGGTATCGTTATATCCGCAGCTCGTTGAGATTTCTGCTTATCGAACACCATTATCTTCAAGACCTTCTTGACATTTTCTTTCTTTTCTTTTTGCATTTCAAGAGAATCGATGAGTTCCATGCCCTCTTGAGCAGAAATCTTATGATCTTCTATCATCTTCAGAATCTTCATTATTTCTTCGTTTTTCATTATTTTTCCCTCCTTCACAATATTTTTCTATCTCTTCATCGGTATACCCCATACTCTCCATAAGTGCTCGCATCTCTTCTAATGTTATCTTGTTTTCTTCATATAGTTTTCTCACGGTCTTTATCTCTTCGTCTTCTTCCTCAACAGTAAATTCAGGTTTTCTACCAGGCGACTTCACCGTAAGATCCCCGGATGTCGTTTTTATGTTGTATCTTTCTTCTCCTTTGCCAACTGTGAAGAGATAATCATGTTTCCCAATTTTGCTAAAACTTCCCTTTAATTTTGGCTTGAAATCTCCAGAAGATGTATGATATTCCAGTTTTAAGGAAGGGAATTTTGTAAAGGTCAAGATTATATCTCCGCTTACGCTGTTCAAATCATTTTTAGCATTCGGAGCAGGGGGTCCGTTGAAAATGATATCCCCCGATGTTGTGAAGAGCCTTTTGCCCGATTTGAAATGGGAGGATATTATAGATATATCCCCACTAACACTTGTTATATTCAGCCTTTCTCCTTTCACATTTTCTGCATGAATATCCCCGCTGACAGTCTTGCCATTCAACATCGAGATATCAAGGTCTGTGAATTTCATATCTCCACTTACGGATTTAAAAGAGATAGGAGCATTACTATTATCTCTCTTCGCGTTGATATCACCTGACACGGTGTCCAAAGCGATCTCAGCAGAAATATCTGTTATGTCAATATCCCCCGAAACAGTACGTACATTCAAGGTCTTTATACTCACTGGAATTCTGGCAGAGACTTTGACGACGAGTCTTCGCTTGAAAAGAGAAAACCATTTTTCTTTCTTTGGTTCCAGATTTACCCTCATGTTACTCCCTGTTTTAGTTATGAGAGGATCGTAATCCTCTATTTCCTCGTTGGTACCTCTTAAATCGATCTTAAGGACGAATTTATCGTCAGAGGATGGATGCACACTAATGTCTGCACCAACTCCATCAAAAGTGATGGTGTTTACCCCTTCTACAGGTATGTTGATCAAACGATTTCTTTCACTCATAACACTTCACTTCCTTCCTTTACTTTTCCTCGCGCATTTGCTTTATGGCTTCCTGGACACTCAATTCTCCTGCTTCTAACTTTTTAAGTATATTCAATCTTTCCTCTTTGGAAATTGTTTCCTCTTCTACCTTAAAACCAAGCTGTTTTATGACTTCACTCAATTTGTTTCTAACGGTTGGGTAAGATATACCTAATTCTTTTCCAACCTCCGTTATATTTCCACGATTCTTGATGAACACCACAGCAAAGTCCAGTTGATTAGAGGTCAAACGGAATAGGCGATTGGTTTCAAACTTGCCTTTTATCACTGTCCCACACTGAGGACAAGTATATTCCGTGATCATCAACTTCGTTCCACAAACCGGGCATGTAGATAAAGGCTTATTCACATCTATCATCTCCTTTATTTCAATTTCATTTCAAATATACAAAGAACATGCTGAAAGATCTCATTGTGCCTTTGTGGTAAATATTTCCTTTATATTCGGTATAGTGTAAAGAAATAAACCAAAAAAAGCACTGGAAATGCCCATAACGATGGTTAACATCCTAACACTGATTATACTCAACGTATAACCAACGAGAGCAAGTGATATCGGTTGGAGTCCACCACTTAAAGTTCCCATAACTGAAAAAACTCTTCCTCTCTTTTCATCGGGTACCACTTTCTGGATGAATACATTGATCAATATATTGACCAATGCGAGAAGAACTCCCATTACAAATGAAATCGTATATATATACCACAGAGTAGGAATCAACGTAAAGATCGCTACTAAACTGCTGACTCCAACTATTCCCCATATTATCGGAATGTGCTTTTGCTTTATCTCAGGAGATATTGAGAGAATACCTCCTCCTACTACAAATCCCACTGAAAATAGTGCCATTAAAATCCCAAATTCTCCTGCCCCATATCCCAGATCTGACTTTACATATTTCGGAAGGATCACATCTATAGGAGATATAAAGAAATTCAGAGCTGCAAATGTGATGAGCATCTTGATCATGTAACCCTGTCTTACGATAAAGTAAAATCCTTCTTTCAGATCGTCTATAGTACTCTTCAGCGTTATGCCTCCATTATGTGAGGAACACATCGAGATGAACATCTCACTTATACCCGAGAAGAAATAAGTGATACCGTTGAGGAGAAAAACCAGAGGCGCT
>QNAT01000133.1 GCA_003641555.1 Thermotoga sp. | reverse complement strand
TCTTTCCCTCCATCGAAGATTGAGAATTCGAATTTCATCGATGGAAGTGAGGGGGTTAGATGAACGGTAATGGTGGCATTACTCGCATCTCTCGTTATATCAGAACTGGCTATCGTAACAGGAAGACTATCAACAGTTGCACAAAAGGTGGCAACCGGGGAGACATCCTTAACCTTTACCTTAAACGTTACCGTCTCTGTTGACGATGAGAGCCAGAGGAGATTATCAGCTGGCAATCCCTCGAACGTTATCATTGAATTATATTCCGGGATGTTTATAAGGAAGTTACATGCCACTATAGAGAAAAGGAAAATTACAGATATCGATAAAATAATAAGGTATTTCATCAGATGTTACTCCTCCCGATCAAAATGATAAAATCTCCTTTGAAAGGCATATAATATCGTGCTTTAGTTAGAGTGTAAATCAACTCGATGTATGCATTTTTACCTTCAAATGTATTGCAATTTATGAACACGAAATGATGTGTTTTGTGAAGATTCTTCAAATATTCTTCTAACAATTCCTTCTTCGAAATATCTTGTGTCAAAGATATGATGTAATTTCCTCCTGGTTTTATTGGATCTTTGAATCTTTTTTTCAACAATGGGCTTCTATCCGATGAATGTATATATGTACCTATGACATTCGTATCAAATCCCACCTTTTTCCAGATAGAGCCGAGGATATATTCAAAACTCTTGAAATTCGGAGAGTTATTGTTCAGTATAGTGATTTTTACATCACGAGGTGAAATGTATTCTTTCCCCTCATTTATAGAAAGTGTGATGTTTTTTATTCTGTTCGTATCTGGAAAGATATCCTTTTTATGGAATGTGTAGGGTACTTCCATAGAGTAGAGTTTTACTGTCTGAGTTTTATACCATTCGTATATCTTATAGATATTGAGAAAACTGATATCTGTAGATATCAAAGGCCTTATCCTTTTGTAAATCAAATGTAGATCCGAAGTATGCATACCGTTTTTCTTTACTTTGGCCAATATCAGATTCATGATCTTCCTCTGGCGGTTTATTCTGCCGAGATCCCCAAACTTATCTTTTCTGAATCTAACGTACCTGAGAATATCTTCTGCGTTCATTTCATATACACCTGGTTTGAAATCTATATGAAGATTCTGCTTCGTATCATCGTATTTCATAACTTCTTCCACGGTTACCGTAAGTGGGCCCACTACATCGACTATGGCTTTGAAAGACCTGTAATCTACCACGACATACTTGTTTATCTGTATGTTCAACATCTTATCTATTATTCTTTCAAGAGCATTTATCCCCTCTTTTTTATAAATGGCATTTATCTTCCCGTGATTCTCATCATTTCTTCCATATTTAACTATGAGATCACGTGGTATTGAGATAATAAGAGCAGAATTTACCTTGAAATTCAATGAGATAAGCAATAACGTGTCAGAACGATTACCATCGTTATCACTGACCTTATCGACCCCCAATACGAGGATGTTCAGAGGTTTTTTGCCCTCAAACAACTCAGGTTGTGATGCATTTCTGACGATCATAAATAGAGCAGAAAGAAAAAGGAGCGCCCATACAACCAGCAGGGCGCCAATTCCGCATGAGGTGATGAGGGATAAGTAATAGAAAGAACTTTTTTTCTTCATGGGGTAAAAGCCGAATCCCTCTCAGGGTCTTACCAAAGAGCGCAGAACGTTTATATCCTTTTCATCTAAATATAATCTGGCCTCTGTCTTTCCTTCGACAGTTATATCTACAGGATGCTTTGTAAGACCATTTAGAATAACCACACTTTTGGAGGAGTGAGAGGTATATTTCATTAGATTATACATATCCGAAGCTGCTATGTTGGTGACAGAATTAGATTCCAGATAATCGAAAAATCTTTTGAACTGTATCAACTTGTAAAAAGGATAATCTTTCTCAAGAAGGAATTTTAACTCATAGGCAGGGTGATCCTTTTTCTTGCCGAAGTGAGTAATGATGTTGTTAAATTCTTCTTTATCACTACTCAGATAAAAACTCATGGATTTGGTCTTCGAATTCAAATTCAACATCTTCATGATGTTATCTGTACTGTGTATCAGATCAGTATCAGCAATCGATACCTTTCCCGATCCCCAAAAGGCGTAAGGAGGGAATTCCATTATGAACATGTTGTAATTTCTTGTATCCACAGTAGCAAAAACATATTCCCCTGTTCCCTGTTTTCCTATTCTCCATATGAGATTTATCCTATCGACTCGAGTAACAGGAGAGGTCTTAAGGTTGTTGTACATGAGCCAATACCATCCTCCGACTATCACTACCCCGATCACGATTATCGCTAACGTTATACCTATTGCTTTACTTCTCCTCTTTGGATTATTAGAAGATATATAGTTCTTTGCCATCGGTATTTGCCTCCTTCAGCAATATATGATTCCATAACTCGTAAGTTTTAGGCAGCACAAATAGTCCACACTGCACAAAATAGACTATTTTATTCTCTATGATTCTTTTGAATATATCATTTAAATTCTCCATAGCCATTCCTCTTAACTCCTCCACTCCTCTGAATTTCCTTCCGATCTCTATAACATCACTTATCATTACTACTCTTTCTACGATAGACATTCCTACCCTTCCACTGGTATGATACCTGATTGCATTCAATATATCCTCGTCGAAAATTGCCAATTTTGATTTCACTATCTCTGCTCCAACCTTGCCGTGAAGAAGTACAGGTTTTTCAAGTTCATATTTATTTATATTCAAATCTTTCTTGTATGCCTTTGATAAAAGCAATTCTTCGGGCATATCACGAGCAATATCATGCAGCATACTCGCTATCTCTATCTTATTGCAGATATCATCATCGATGTTATGTGCCATTGTGATCTCTCTGCTCATCTGGGCAGTACGTTCTGCATGTAAAAACCTCTTTTCTTCCATGATATCTTTTGCAAAATCTCTCACCTGTTTTACAGATATCAAGATGATCACACTCCGATCTTCTTCCCAATGAAATCAAGGATATTATATCAATTGTAAAATGTCAATCCATTATTATGTTCATTTCTTTTGTCTTGATACAAGTCAAACGAACCAAAGAAAAAGTCAAAACCCCAACAGGACAATTTCATCTTACACTATACATTCCCATAACCGCAGGGACAGGAGTTTACCTCCTGTCCGATTCGCCAAAGGCGAATGATATTATGGAACTTCGTTCCATCGGACAGGTTTAAAAACCTGTCCCTACGATTTTTTGAAACGATTGTATCTTAACATTCTATTTTCAAATACCTTTGTTTTGCAATACCCCTATTATGTTCATTTCTTTTGTCTTGATACAAGTCAAACGAACCAAAGAAAAGATCAAGGCCAGTACGAAATTTGCTAAAATTCCGCGTAAAAATATTGAAAATAATATAACCATTCAGCCACGAATTCGCACTGATCATCACGAATCTTCTAACATTACCCGTTTACTCATCCACTTACACTATACACCAATATTATCAGATATGTTTATCAATATTTTTGTAAACCTCCCATGTCTTCCAGGCATCATCTTCATCTACATCCCTTCTGGAATACCTCACCTTTATAAATATATTGGTGATCTTGTTCCATATCCTGGGAATCAGACCTGGTTTGTCATTTATCTTCTCTAAAAACTCGTATGGGGTAAGATGAAGAAAGGGAGTGAAGAAATGGGAACGGCCGTAAGAATACAAAAATTTGATCGCTAATCCCGGGTCTTCGGAGAGTAATTTTCTGAAAAGCACTTCGTCCAGCATCACTTCTTCTTTTTCTTCTCCATGTGATACCTTTTTTCTGGTCTCTATTTTTCCTTTCATCTTTATGTTTTTTATACCTTCCAGGATTAATACAGCCATTACGAATATTCCTATCAAAACCATTATGAAGGAAAGAAGATTCTTCAATGCGGTTAAAAATAATATACTTTCACTTCCTTTGATTGTGAGTTTGGTCATGATTGCACTCGCAGGAGGAGTAAAATTCAATCCTTTCATCCAGGAATTCAATCTGCCTGCAGCAGTGGGGGGAAGTTTGGCTCCACTCATTAAGGCGATTATCTTGTACCCGAGGAAGCCAATAATACTTATCCCACAGGTTGTGGCTATAAAGACGAACAATAATAGTAGATACCATTTCTTCTTTTCTGAAAGAATCCTGTACATCACTAATATCAAGAGTATCGCGAATTCGATCAATAAAATTGATACTACTGGTATTACTGGAACTTTCCACGAGGCAATCCATTTCAACCAGGCGGGCGACTTCACATTTTCATATTTCTTTATGAATTCCACTCTTTTTCCTGGTCTCTTACTGCTCATGATCTTCTTCTCGTTGTTATTGTTCACATCGGCATTGTTCGATTCATAATGTTGAGGAGATAAGATATGGTATATCCCGGTAAAATTCTGATCGAAGTGAAGTGGTATTAAACCAATGGCTAATACGATCAACGATGTTATTAGAATATACGGCAAAAGATAACGCCACCACTTTTTGGATAAACTTTCCTCTTTGGTCAATTCGAGTTTTGACCATCCGTTTTCCACAGACATGGCATTTTCTCCCATGATCGTTATTATAAAAGATACCGGCAGGGCGGCAAACATCCATGCATCTCCTCTTCCCCTGTATTCAGCCCATATTGCAAAGATAAATATCCAGGTGAAGAGTTGTATTTTGTTTTTTCCTCTTACAAGAAAATCACTGTATATTCCTACCAGATAGTAAGAGAGGAACATAAAGAGAATGAAACCCAATTCACGATTGGTCCCGAATCCCTTTCCGATGTTTTTCAGTTGTGTAACGATTAAATGTAGGGGATAGATCGAAAATATGCCTACTTT
>QNAT01000132.1 GCA_003641555.1 Thermotoga sp. | reverse complement strand
TTGCTGCTGGTCACAGGGCTACGAGCCAGTGAGATAACAAATGTGAGATTGAAGAATATAGTTTTCGATGAAAGGGGTGCTAATATAGATCTAATGAGAAAAGGCGGGCATATAGATAGGATATACGTAAATAAAAGGGCAAGCATTTTATTAAAGGAATACGTTGAAAGAAGAAGAGAATATTCTCCGGAGAGTGAATATCTATTCATCAGTAATAACCAAAAGAAATTAGATAGAACTATGGTTTATAAAATAGTGAGAGATGCGATGAAGAGATCTGGAATAAGAAAAGAAAAAATGAGTCCTCATGTTCTCAGGCATACCTTTGCTACAATCCTTATCCGAAATAATGTATCTTTGTATAAGATCAAGGAACTTTTAAACCATAGGTCGATAACCACCACAGAAAAGTACCTACATGTAGTAGAAGATGACCTTAAAGATGCTGTGGAAACTATAGATATATAAGGAGGTCTTAAGAATGACAGTTGCGGATCTTTTGTGTCCGGTGGGGAAACGGCGTTTGATGTACGAGATCGCTTTGATCATCGGAGGTAGTATCTTTATTGTTCTTTCTGCACAAATCGCTGTTCCTTTACCATTCAGTCCTGTTCCAATAACAGGGCAAACCCTGGCAGTGCTCCTGGTAGGTATGTTGTTTGGCAGTTGGAGAGGCACCATAACTCTACTCACTTACCTCTCCGAGGGAATGATCGGGTTGCCAGTCTTTGCCGGGGGAAGTGGAGGCATCGTCCATCTCTTAGGTCCAACGGGAGGTTATCTATTCGGGTTCATAGCCGCTGCTTTTGTTACAGGCAGTTTATCCGAACGAAGATGGGATCGCAAACCTCAAATGGTATTTTTTGCTATGCTTATCGGTAATGCAATAATGTATATCTTCGGTTTATCATGGTTATCACATTTTGTGGGATATAAACGGGTATTCGCACTCGGCTTATATCCCTTTATTTCAGGAGATATTTTAAAGATATGTGTTGCAATTACCCTTTTACCAACCATCTGGAAGATACTCAGTAAGTTTGGCATATCAAAATAAGAGATGTAGTTATTCAACCATAGAGAAAGATAATACGGAGAGATATACACATGTTAGTAAGAAGTCCTCATGTAAAATAGTGGGCCCTTTGGGTAATTTGGAAAAGGGAGAAAGTAATGAATAACCCTGTGGCTTGCCACAGGGAATTTTCAAGTTAAATTTGAAGTGAATAATATGAAAGATAACCTGGATGATGAAAAGGGAAAAACCAGTATTTTGAAACCTGACACCTATAATACAAGGAAGAGATAAAGAAAGAGTGAATTCATTTTTTCTTGTTGGAGAGATAATTCTTCTATTTCTTTCTTATCTCTTGCATCCACTTATCGATATCTTCTTTTCTAAATCTCCATTGATTAGCAATTTTCGCAACAGGGATTTTGCCTTCCCTTGCCATTTTATAAAGAGTAGATTTCCCTATTCTTAGATATTTTGCAGTTTCCTCAAGGGTCATTATTTCAAAAAAATTTTTCACCATTGTGGTTTCAACTCCTTTTTTATCTACCATAGTTCATCACCATCTAACATCACACAATAAAGTATATAGCAAAGAAAAACAAAAAGTCAAATCTATCTGGCTGTACGATAAAGAACCGTCCATTTTCAAAAACCTTTTCCTTACCATGTTGGATTTAACTATTATTCCATAATAGAGAAAGAAAGGAGCGGAAGACGGGACTTGGACCCGCGACCTTCTGCTTGGCAAGCAGACGCTCTACCACTGAGCTACTCCCGCATATGATAATTTATTATAGCATAAGTTTGGTGCGAAGGGTGGGACTTGAACCCACATGAGTAAACTCACTGGATCCTAAATCCAGCGCGTCTGCCAATTCCGCCACCCTCGCTCTTGAGTGACCCGCGCGGGACTCGAACCCGCGACCCCTTGATTAAAAATCAAGTGCTCTACCTCCTGAGCTAGCAGGCCAATTTCAAAGACATAATATCCTTCTTCATCTTTCTCACCAGTTCATTATACATATCTCACGATAAAAAAATCAAGGGCATATATATATATCTCCTGGAACATCTATCTTGCGATACTCTGATTTTAACATAATTTTACGCTTTTTCAAACATTTCTTTCAGATGCTCCTCGGTCACTTTATCCTTCAAGAAATACCAGAATGCGATAATTGTCACTATGGGTGCTGTGGGGAAGAGCAGTATTCTAAAGAACATCGAAAGTTTGAGTGCATTGGCTATGCCAAAGAACGAAGACAGCACTATTCCTGCTGAAATGAGTCCACCGATCGCCGCCGTTTTTAGACCATTTGTCCCCTTCATAGCGGACTGGAAATTGGCAGAAATATTCTTTGGTGAGGATAAATACGCAACCCCACCATAAATTGCCATCTCAAAAAGGGCAACGAATACGAATGGTACAGTCAACATCATTATCCAGCCGCTCTTAACGATGAAAAGAGCTACCAGTATAGTGATAATATATATCGTAGTGTAGATCGAAGAAGAAATGAAAGCCTTTGCGAAGACTATCTTCTTCTTCGAAAGAGGCAATAATGCCGAAGTTGGATATGCCTGTATCTCGAAGAAACATAAACCACCACTTATCACAGCGGAGTAGTCCAGGGAGAGAAAGCCTGCCATCAACATTACCCCAGCAGAATTCCAACTGCCAGCAAAGAGCATTATTAAAGGAAAAACGAGAGGATATATAAATAAAAAGAGGCTATTGCCCTCTCTTAAGAGAAGTTTTAAGTCCTTATTGACAAGTGGACCAAATAAACTTTTATTTGAAGCAATAGATACCTTCCCAATTTCTTTCTTCTTATATTTCCTGCTGATACCTGTAGAATATCTACTGGAGAGTTGCCAGATACCCCATAGCGATAACGCACATATTCCATAAAGCAAAATGATATACCGTGGTTCTGATTTCACTGCTCCCAAAAACCACGTAGATGGTAAAAAGGGATGAGTTGCCAGACCAATGTAGTTTTTAAGCCATCCCGCTGCATTCGTAGATGTCATCTTCCCTGGAAGTATGTTAAATATTGCCACTACACCTAAAATGGACATCGTGTACATGATAACGTTCAATCTCTTCGCTGTAGTCGATGACATGAATCTCGCCACAAAGGCGGCTATTATCGAAGAAATACCCATGATCAGGAGGACAAATGCGGCCACATCCAGGATATATATCGGTATGAGATACCATGCCATCTTTATACTAATTGCATACCCTATTAAAAAGGGCAAGAAAAATGCGAATATGAGAGACGTGCCGCTCAATATTTCAAAAACTTTCAGCAGGAATATCACGCTTCTCTTTATAGGAAGACTGAAGAGGAGTGAAGTTTCTTCATTTTCTGATACGACGTTGTAAACAATAGAAGGAACATCATTTAAAAGGAGCATCAACATGATCATGAACCCGTACATTCCAAGCATTATCTCCGACATAGAGAAGGCAGTTCCTGGTGCCTGGATGGCATTGAGTTGTTTGAAAGCTCTTGACATGAGTATGGAAAGAGGAACTACGAAACCTCCACCAAAACCACCACCTATGAGCAGCCACAAGAGCCATCCAGGAAAATTAACCTTTTTTCTCGTTAACAATGACCTACTCTTTACTCTTCTGCTTTTCTCTGACCACATCTTAAACTTGTACTTGATCAATATCATCAATTCTCTCATGATATCACCTTAAAGTCCTTCCACGATCTCTTTCATCTCTTCATCGTTTGCACCCGTTAGAGAGAGGAATATATCTTCGAGATGTTCGCCTTTTCCTCCAGATGCTCTCAATTCATCAAGTGTTCCTTCTGCTATCAGGTCTCCCTCGTTTATTATCCCTATCCTTTCACACATCTTCTCGGCTATCTCCAGTATATGAGTTGTCATGAATATGGTAGAACCTTCATCAGCATACTTTCTCAACAGCATCTTCAGGACCCTGGCGCTCCTGGCATCAAGACCCACAGTAGGTTCATCGAGAAAGAGTACCTTTGGCTTCCTCATCAAAACAGTTGCAACCATCAGTTTTTGAGACATTCCATGGGAATACTCACCGATGAATTCATCGAGATAATCGATATCGAAGACATCACAGATCTCATCGAATCGCTTCTTCGCCTCTTCTCTATCGACGTCGTATATATCCATTATGAAAGAGACAAATTCTTTTCCTCTGAGGTCGTGATACATCCTCGGTTCATCAGGTACAACCCCTATAGCCCTTTTGATTTCCAGTTCATGTTTCCTGATGTTCTTACCCATGATACTGATCTCTCCAGATGTAGGATAAAGAATTCCCGTAAGCATCTTGATGGTGGTAGTTTTACCAGCACCATTTGGCCCTAAAAAACCATATATCTCTCCAGCATCTATCTGAAGATTAAGGTTGTTTACAGCAATCTTTTCAGCAAATTTTTTAGTTAGATTCCTCGTCCTTATCAATTTGAATCACCTGCCAGAATAAAATTATCTTAAAATCCAGTGAACATCATTATATCATACCCCTGCCTTGAAGTGTCAACCCATTATTATGTTCATTTCTTTTGTCTTGATACAAGTCAAACGAATCAAAGAAAAAATCAAAACCCCAACGGGATACACTGTCTTTGTGGATCAATTCTAAACAGTCTGAAGACCAGTCCCTACGACTTTTTTGAAACGATCGCACCTTAACATTCTATTTTCAAATACCTTTGTTTTGCAATACCCTTATTATGTTCATTTCTTTTGTCTTGATACAAAAGAAACGAACCAAAGAAAAGATCAAGGCCAGTACGAAATTTGCTAAAATTCTTCGTAAAAATGTTAAAAATGATAAACTCGCTTCGCTCAGAC
>QNAT01000131.1 GCA_003641555.1 Thermotoga sp. | reverse complement strand
GGATTCTAACCTTATCGGGATTTTGAGCCTTCAATTCTTTGGACTTATCGTAGATCTCCTTGACATTCGATTCACACCCTGGGGTCGCGATAACCCTGGCACCGTAAGATTCTATCATATCAAATCGTTCTTTACTCATTTCTTCAGGCAATATGACGATCGTGTCGAACTTCATCCTGCATCCGACCCAGGCTCCACCTATACCGTAGTTACCGGTAGATGGCCATATGAGGGTGTGATAGGATGGATCCACTTCATCCCGAATGACCTTCTCGACAAGTATCGAATAGGTTGCCCCTACCTTGTGACTCCCCGTTGGAAAATCTCTGCTGTACATCACAATGATATTCGCATCGACACCGGTGAATTCTTTGGGTAAAACCATATACTTTATGCGATTATCTGGATCTCGCCACGTGATGTTGAAAAGATTGATAGGGTCTAGTGGATCCTCTTTGAACTTCTTCTGTGCCATCTGCCTTATCCCTGGATCTATCTTGTCTGGATGAAGCATCTCTTCAAATGTTGGCCCAATTACTTTCTTAGCATTCACAACTATTACCTCCTAATATGATTATTGTGCTCAAATTCATTGAGCGTTTCTGACTTTTTGGAGAATCCCTCTTGAATGCACTGTCATATATGCCCATTTTGTAGGAATTATATCATATTTCTCCTCACATTTATAACACCGTAAGGTCAGGTCTTCAACGTTTATGCTGATTTCGTAATAAGCAATAATGCTATGGAACTCCGTTCCAAAGGAGAACATCTGTCTGATTCGCCAAATGTGAATAACTATGGATTTACATTCCAGATTTTTAATCCATCATCTCAAAAGGCTCATCACGTATTCAGGTGTTGCTGGAATTCGCTTGATCCTCTTCCCTATTGCGTTCGAGATGGCGTTGGCTATCGCTGCAGGAGTGGGCATCAAGGAAGGCTCGCCTATACCCTTGGCGCCGAATGGACCAGTTTTAAACTCGTCTTCTACAAAATCTATCTCCAGCTTCTTCGGGATATCCATTACGGTCGGTATGATGTACGTGTTGAAGTTATCCGTCAGGATCTTCCCGTTGTCCGTCTTGAGGTCTTCTGAGATCGCATATCCCATACCTTGCACGAATCCTCCCTGAACCTGTCCAACCAAACCAACTGGATTCAGCTTTTTGCCAACGTCGTGTGATGTGTGAGCTTCTATCACATTTGTCCTTCCTGTTAGCAGGTCCACTTCAACGACCACGATCTGTGTGGCGTAGGCATAGGTGATATATGCCTCTCCCAGACCGGTCTCCGGGTCCCAGTGGAGCTTCGGAGTTCTGAACCATCCCGTTCCGATCAACTTTACATTCGCGGCATCACATTCACGTGCAAGAGCATCGAAACTCGTTCTTTTAGCCCCATCTGATGTCCTGACCATACCCCTCTCAAAGATAACATCGTTTACTGAAGTTTCACGTGTCTTTGCAAAGTATTCTGTCATCCTTTGCTTTATCTTTCCACAGGCCTCTTTGATCGCATTGCCGCTGAACACCGTTGTCCTCGAAGCAACGGTAGGACCGCTGTCCTGGACATATGAAGTATCGGGATTCGCCATGTGGATCCTGTCCATACTTTGTCCGAGCACCTCGGATGCGATCATCGTCATGACCGTCCTGGCACCCTGCCCCATCTCCGTATTTCCTATATGTAAACTAACCGAGCCGTCCTTGTGTACCTGGACGAGGGCAGATGCGGCATCGAGATGCTGACCAGCTGCGCCAAGAGAGACTCCATATATTATGTGAGATACCCCTATTCCCTGCTTTTTGAATCTATTTTTGACGTTGAATCTAGCGACATGTCTCTTCAGCGTTTTGTAATTGGACATCTTAACGACGTGCTCGATCGTCTGTACGGCACCAACGGATTCCTTCAGGAGATGTGCGGTAGCGGTTCGACTTCCAACACGTAGTGCGTTCTTGAGCCTCAATTCGATCGGATCTACTTTCAATCTTTCCGCAGCCTCATCTACGATAGATTCGATCGCAAAGAAGACCTGTGGTGTACCAAATCCCCTGAATGCCCCACAAGGGACCTTATTTGTGTACACACCATCTATATCGACCTTCACGTTGGGTACATCATAAGCCCCTGCCGCATGAATGAGACTCCTGTACATCACGATCGGTGAAAGTGTAGCATAGGCACCGACATCCATATGAGCAACGACCTCGATGGCATTTATCTTCCCGTTCTTACTCAAACCTATCTTGTAATGAGACTTTATCGGATGCCTCTTGCTGGTCGTCTGGATATCGGCCTCTCTCGAATAAACGAGAAGGACTGGTCTTCGGGTATGATAAGCTAAGAGAGCAGCCTGGGCGGCGACATAAGAAGGGACATCCTCTTTACCCCCAAATGCTCCACCGGTTTCTACCTGTATTACACGTACTCGGTTTATAGGAAGGTTCAAAATTTTGGAAACAGCTTCCTGAACGTAATAAGGACATTGCATCGAGCCGTATATAGTTAAATCGCAATCGTCATCGAACACGGCAAGGATTCCCTGAGTCTCCAGATAGGTGTGTTCCTGATAGTGGGCATAGAAATCATCTTCGGCGATCACATCGGAGTGGAGAAAACCGATCTCTACGTTACCCTTTCTGATCTTCTTAGAGATCACGATGTTTCCAGAGGGATGTACCTTGTTCTTCCCTTCCAATGCCTCTTCTATCGTCAAGACGGGTTCGAGTTCTTCGTACTCGACCCTTACCATATCGGCTGCCTCGTTCGCTATCTTGAGGGTATCGGCTGCAACGAGGGCTACAACGTCTCCGTAATACCTGACTTCATCTCCTTCTGGTACGAGGCAGGGCATATCGCTTACGACCTCACCAAGTTGATTCTCACCTGGGATATCTTTATAGGTGAGGATAGCCCTCGCGCCTTTCAGCGACTTAGCAGAAGATATATCTATGTATTTGACCCTTGCACGTGCATGTCTTGAAAGCACGAGGGTGCCGTAGAGCATACCCTTCATATCGAAATCGGCTACGAATTTAGCCTGACCCGTAACCTTCTGAACGGCATCGACTCGTTTAACTTCCTTTCCTATAGTAGAATAACCGATCTTTTCTGCGCTCCTTATGTTCATCGTTCAACTTACTCCAACGCTTATAAATCGATGTTCATCCACATCCACGAGCCCGAGATTCGTTATCCTCAACTTCGGTATAACCGCTAATTGCACAAAAGAGAGAACCATGAACGGATCTTCGATGGAACAGCCAAGCGATCGTGCTGCTTCCTTTAATTTCTCTATCTTCTGGGCAACTTCTTCCATCGGAAGATCCGACATCAATCCCGCTATCGGTAATGGGAGTTCACATACTACTCTTCCATCGTTAACGACAACGAGTCCGCCACGAAGGTCGATCACTCGATTCACGGCAGATACCATATCGTGATCGTTCGTTCCAACCACAGAGATGTTGTGCGAGTCATGCCCAACAGATGTGGCTATTGCCCCTTCTCCCAGACCGAAACCCGATATCGCACCTACGGATACCGATTTTTCGGGCACATACCTGCTGACGACTGCTATTTTCAAGAGATCTTGCCCCCCATCTGGTATATCCGATGGAGGGATATCGAATATCCTTTCTTCCGTTATCAGACTGTTGTTGAAAACCCGAATCGCCCTCGTTCTATTGCCTTTGACATCGATCTTCAGATCTGATTCCGTTATATGAGGTGTTCTAAAGTTCCCGTTCATCTTCGGGATAAATCTGTCTCTTCGATTTCCCATGATCTTTGCCTTCAATACCCCATCCACCGCCACTATTCTGGAGTCTTTGATGACAATATGGGGGAAGAAATCTTCGAGAGAATGGGTTACAACCATATCTGCCTTGTACGAGGGGGCAATAGCTCCCATACTCCTCAAGCCATAATATTTGGTGGTATTGATCGTCGCCATCCTTATAGCCGTTATGGGGTCTACACCCCTGGATACGGCACGGCGGATCATGTTATCTATATGCCCTTCTTTGGTTATGTCATATGGATTACGATCATCGGTACAGAATGAAAAGAATCTTTCGTTTGTGATGTTCACGGCGTCGATCAACGCATCGAGGTTTCTCGCAACACTTCCCTGGCGGATCAGCACCTGCATACCACGTGAGACCTTCTCGAGTGCCTCTTCCTTCGTAGTGCATTCGTGATCCGTGCGTATGAAGGCAGAGATGTAGGCGTTCAGTTTCTTCCCGGTTAAACCTGGTGCATGCCCATCGATCTTCTTATAAAGATGACGGATGATCTCTATCTTCGTGATCAGATCGAGGTTAACATCTATAACACCCGGATAATTCATAACTTCTCCGAGACCTAATACGCGGGGATATTTCGTGATCAGCGTGATCGTATCTATCGCCGAGATGTTTGCACCACTCGTTTCCATATCCGTTGCAGGTACGCAAGAGGGGATCATCACGTAGATGTTCAAGGGGACACCTTCGGTATATTTGAGCATGTATTCTATTCCTGAAATTCCCATTACGTTTGCTATTTCATGTGGATCAGCGATCACAGTTGTCGTTCCTCGAGGAAGCACCGTCCTTGCGAACTCCACAGGTTCTACCATAGAACTCTCTATGTGCATATGTGCATCTATGAGCCCTGGGACCACATAATCACCATTGAGATCGATGACCTTTTTCCCATCGTTGTAATCTCCTATCCCCGCTATTCTCTTGCGATAGAGTGCTATGTTTCCTTCTTCGATCTCACCGGTGAAGACGTTCACGATCCTGCAGTTTTTGAGTAAGACATCAGCCGGGACATTACCAAGAGAAACGGGGATCATGTTCTCTATCTTCATTATAGTGCCTCCTTACACTAATGT
>QNAT01000130.1 GCA_003641555.1 Thermotoga sp. | reverse complement strand
GACGGTCAGCAAGTTAAAAAGGGACAGCTTCTGGCTGAAGGAACGAGGTTTAATCCCATCTTTGCACCAGAGGAAGGCAAGATCAAAATAGATGAGATAAATGGAAAGATAAGGATACTCAAGAATGCTTCTGATATTATCAAATTGCCTTCCGGAATGAAGTTCAATGTCACAACAGATCAGTATGTTGAAGAAGGAGATCTGCTTGCAACAGGAGAAAGAGAAGACATCATCGCGCCATTCGATGGTGAGGTCCGAATAGAAAATGATCTCCTGATATTATCGAGAGAATATGTGGAACAGGTAGAATTGAACTCCATGTTTTTGGTCAAAGAAGGAGAACGTATACGAAAGGGAGAAAAGATCGCCTACATTACGGTAGAACCTCTATATGCATGGAAAAATGGCAAAGTAACGGTAGATGCGAAGAATAGGACGATAAAAATTGGTAATAGGATTGAAAACATTCCTTATGGTAGCAGGGCTTTAGTTTCAAATAACCAAAAGGTGAAAAAAGGTGATAAACTAACGACCAAATTCACGAAGAATATCGTTAGTCCGGTTGATGGAATCGTGAAAACAACATCTTCAACAGGGAAGATTATCATTTGTACAGATGAATATAAGGTGAAGATCGACGGTGGTAAGTTAAAGGTAAAAGATGGGGAAAAAGTGGTAAGAGGAGATATTTTGCTTGTCAGAGAATTTGAACCTATATTGGCTCCGCATTCCGGAGTAGCAGTTTTAACTGATGATGAATTAATAATATCCCGGGAATCTGTTCCAGCTATAGATATTCCTTATGGAGCCTCAGTCATAGTCAAAGATGGGGAAATAGCGGCAAAAGGGCAAAAACTTACCTCTGCCTCTGAGATCTCATCAATATATGCTGATACATCAGGAAGAGTTAAACTCGATAAGAATGCATCTATAAACGTATTGGATAATGATGAAAAGCGGATCTCCGCACCTTCGAAACTCTATCTCTATCATGAAAAAGCCAAAGTAGTTTATCCTATATTCGAGGGTGGTACGATCTATGTCAACGATGGTGACCATGTGAAAGCAGGAGATAGATTAGCAGATAAATTTTTGTTCGAAGGAGAATACTTAGCCAGATCAGAGTATGAAAAATTCTTAAAGGTATACAATAATAAATTCGAAGTAGAAGAAAGGGAGGAAAATAGCAGACCGATCCTCATGATCACCAATATATACTCCGATATCGCTAAAGAGATAAATAAAAAGGTTGGAGATCTCATAATGGAGAATGAGTATGAGGTATATAGAATGATATACGGCAAAAAAATAGAAGCAAAGGCTGGAGCAGAGGCAATAAAAGAACTGTTACAGAAATTAGATCTAAAAAAATTGGCTGAAGACTTGAAGAATGAGATGAAAAACGCCAGTAGTGCTAAGACCAGGGCATTGATGAAGCGTTTGAATGTCGTAAAGAAATTCCTGGGATCAGAAAATAAACCTGAATGGATGGTAATGGATGTTATCCCTGTAATGCCTCCGGATCTCAGGCCCATGATAGAAATAGATGGAGGAAGATTTGCGACCACTGATCTCAATGATCTTTACAGAAGGGTTATTAATAGAAACAACAGATTAAGGAAACTCATAGGATTGAGCGCACCCAATATAATAATAAGAAATGAAAAAAGAATGCTTCAAGAATCGGTAGATTCCTTGATAAATAACGAAAATGACTACACTTATTCTACTACTGGAAGACACCATCGTAAATGCTTAAAGGATAAAAGTGGAAGGCCTTTGAAGTCCTTGACTGACATGGTGAAAGGAAAGAAGGGAAAATTCAGAAGAGATCTATTGGGCAAACGTGTGGATTATTCTGGTAGAGCGGTAATAATAGTTGGTCCAAAACTCAAATTCCACGAATGTGGCTTGCCCAAGGATATGGCAATGGAGTTGTTTAAGCCTATGGTACAGTACAAATTGGATGAGCGAGGTATAACGAACAGGCATGCGAAAAAAGAAGCGATAGAACATGAGATTCCCGAGGCCTGGCAGGTATTAGAGGAGGTCGTTAGAGATTATCCTGTCTTGTTGAATCGGGCTCCAACACTACATAGATTGAGCATACAGGCATTCATCCCAAAATTAATAGAAGGCGATGCAATTCAGATACATCCACTTGTTTGCCCCCCATTCAATGCAGATTTTGATGGAGATCAGATGGCAGTTCATGTCCCGCTTTCACAGAGTGCTCAGGCAGAAGCTAGACACCTCATGCTTTCGAGAAATAATATACTCTCTCCTGCAGATGGTAGGCCTCGTTCCCTACCTACAGAAGATATAATAATAGGAATATATTATCTTACTGTTTCTCCCAACGCTGATGAAAAGCCCAAGTTCACATTTGCAGATGCGGAAGAAGCGTTGTTGGCAAGAGAGTTCGGTTATATAACTATTCATACTCCGATAAGAATGCGTATTGACGGAGACTTGATCGAAACCACCCTTGGAAGGGTGATCTTCAACATGAGATTACCTGAGGAAATGAGGGACTTCCACAAAACGTTTGGGAAAAAAGGAATAAGAGAACTGGTGTTCGATATCTACAAAAGATATGGTATCGATGCTACAGCAGATGTATTAGATTCGATAAAGGAATTAGGATTTAAGTATGCAACGCTATCTGGCCTAACCATTTCTATAACAGACGCCAAAATATCTCCGCTAAAACGCGAGCTGATAAAGAAAGCACGGACGAAGATAAAAGAATTAGAACGTCACTACGAACGCGGAAGGTTAACAAATAAGGAAAGGTATAGAAAGGTAATAGAAATCTGGGGAAAGGTAACTAATCAGGTACGTGATGTAACTTATGACGAATTGAAAAAAGATCCTATCCAGTCTCTCTTCATGATGGTGAACTCCGGTGCGCGTGGAAATATAGACCAGGTAAAACAACTTGGTGGTATGCGCGGATTGATGAGTGATCCCACGGGGAGGATAATAGAGCTCCCTATAACCTCTAATTTCAGAGAAGGTCTAAGTGTTTTGGAATTTTTCATATCTACCCATGGTGCCAGAAAGGGAAGAGTAGATACTGCTTTACGTACTTCGCATTCAGGTTACTTAACAAGGAAACTCGTAGATGTAGCACAGGATGTAGTTATAACTGAATACGATTGCGGCAGTAAAGAAGGAATTGTAGTGAATTCCCTGCGAGATGAAGGAGAGATCATAGAATCCTTAGAAAGTCGCATATTCGCCAGGATCCTGGCCAAACCGATATTCGACCCTCTCAATAAGGCGATCATATACGAGGAAGGTACGATGATAGATGCTGATATGGCTTCGACGATAGGCAATTTACAAGAGCTCGTTCCAGTAGAAAGGGAAGAACGTAAGTTCAATCTGGAAAAAGATAGCATCCCTTATGACTACACAGAACTAACAGAAAGCATAATGGATAATGAGGGTAAAGTGATCGCAGAAGAAGGTTCTGTGTTAACTGCAGCACTTATGGAAATGTTGAAAAAAAATGGAATAAAAGAAGCAAAGATAAAAGAGTATCCCGTTGTAGGTACCATATCAGTTGAAAAAGTAAAGTCATTGAAAGATAATGTGACAATCGTTGCTACAATAGATGAAGAAATAACACCTACTCTGGCGAAACGTTTGACCTCCCATAACCTGACTTCTATCCTTGTAAGACCCAAAGTCGTCGTGCGTAGTCCTTTGACCTGCAAAGCCAAACAAGGTTTATGTGCCAAATGTTATGGTATGGACCTTTCTAACCATAAACTCGTCCATCAGGGGGAAGCTGTCGGCATAATAGCTGCCCAATCCATAGGAGAACCCGGGACTCAACTTACCTTAAGGACATTCCATATGGGAGGTATCGCATCTTCCGGAGATATCACCCAGGGATTACCACGGGTAAAATCTCTATTCGAACCCTCTGTTCAAAGCGTGAAGAGTGCTTCACTACTTTTCACTCCGTTCTTTAGATCGAAAGGGACGATAAAAGATGTAGGCAGGACAGATAAAGAAGGTCATAGACGCATAGTTGTAGAACTCGATAACGGAGAAGAAGAAATATATGTGGTAAAGATGAAGAACAGGCCAAGAATAAAAGTGGGAGATAGAGTGCTGCCCGGTATGCCAATAATGAATAGTGATATCTGGCCAGCAAAACTTATGGAAGTAGTTGGAATCGAATCTATAGAACACTATCTCATAGGTGAGATTCAAAAGGTCTACAAACAACATGGTGTAAATATCCATGACAAACATATAGAGATAATAGTTAGACAGATGTTGAGTAAAGTAAGAATCCTGAATAGCGGAGATACGGACTTCGTAGTAGGAAACCTTGAGGATCTACTGGAAGTAGAGAAAAAGAATTCTGAGATATTGATGGCAAATGCTAAGGTTGAGGAAAACCGTCAGAAGATATTAGGTATGAAACTCTCAAAAGACGTGATAATAGGAAAAGATGAGATCCTGGGTGCAGAAGGCGATGAAGTAACAGAAGAGATGTTGATGGACTTAGTGGAACATGGGGTGAAAGATGTACTCGTGTACGACAGTAATGGAGAACAATTGATCCAGATAAATATGAAAGAACCTGCTAAATATAAGCGCGAGATCTTGAGTATAATAAACGCATCTCTCCAAAGAAAGGGATTCTTATCCCGCGCTTCATTCCAACAAACTACTCAAATGCTGACAGACGCCGCTATAGCAGGAACCGAAGATATCCTTATTGGTTTGAAAGAAAATGTTATATCAGGTCAGCCCATACCTGCAGGAACAGGATTTAGAAAGTACGAAAGTGCTACTCCATCTGTAAAAGGCATGAACGTGGAATTGAATGTAGTAGATATGGACGAAAAAGGAATAGGATGAGTTAAGCAAGTGTAGTGAGTTAGGGGAG
>QNAT01000129.1 GCA_003641555.1 Thermotoga sp. | reverse complement strand
TGATAATATGATTCCACTGCGGAAGGATGTGATATTTCATTTGAAATACCGCATGATATCTTTCCGAAGTAATATCACATAATTTTTTAATGGAGGGATGATCTATGCAAAAGATGTCTAAGAAAGAAGAACTCGTTTACAAACCAAAGAATGTTTGGCTTGTAAAGAAGAAAAAAGATATGAAAGCATTTGCTGAAGATTACAGGAATTTTGTAGACGTTGCAAAGACTGAAAGGCTTACTGCAGACGAAGCTGAGAAACTCGCCAGGGATAATGGATTTGTAAAATTCGAAGAGTTTATGAAGAAAAAGAAAAAAAAGAAAAAAGGAGCAGATCCTGTCAGAGATTTAAAGATATACGTTAAGAATAGAAATAAATCTATGGCACTCTTTCGATTTAAAAATGATATAAGAAAGGGTATGAACCTGGTAGGTGCTCATCTGGATTCTCCAAGGATAGATCTGAAGCCAAGGCCATTCATAGAGGATAGCGAAGTAGCCCTTGCAAAAACACATTATTACGGAGGAATAAAGAAGTACCAATGGTTGAACATACCTCTTGCTTTACATGGGGTAATAATAAAGGGGAACGGAGATAAACTGAGAATTTCTATAGGAGAAAAAGCCGACGAACCCACCTTTGTCATAAGTGATCTTCTCCCACATTTAGATAAAGATTCCAGGGATAAACCCATATCTAAGGTATATGACGGCGAAAAGTTGAACGTTATAATCGGAACGATCCCTGCAAAAGTTGTCCCAAAGAATGTCAAAGAAAAGGTAAAATATCAGATTCTACGTATTCTAAACAATAAATATGGGATAATTGAAGAAGATCTGGTTAGTGCAGAGTTAGAACTTGTGCCCGCTTTCAAACCAAGGTATGTTGGTTTTGACAATTCTCTAATTGGGGCATATGGGCATGACGACCGGGTATGTGCCTATACAGCTGTAAGAGGATTGATAGATGCAACTGATATCTCAAGAACCTCAGCAGCTATCCTATTCGATAAAGAAGAGATTGGGAGTGAAGGAAATACGGGTGCCAAAGCACATTTTTGGTTCTCTGCAATAAGACGCATCCTGAGAAATATTGGATACACCGATGTTGAGGGAATAATGGATGAAGCAATTGCCAATTCCCTCGTTCTTTCTGCTGATGTAAATGTTGCCCTTAATCCTACATTTAAGGAAGCACATGAATTGAACAACGCTGCCAAAGTCGGTTACGGAATAGTTTTAACGAAATATACGGGTTCCTATGGAAAAGCGCTGGCAAACGATGCTCATGCTGAAATAGTGGGGAAACTGAGAGCACTCTGGAATGAAGAAGGGGTTATATGGCAGCCAGGTGAACTGGGCAAGGTTGATCAGGGTGGCGGAGGTACAGTTGCCAAGTACTTCGCTCAGCTGGGAACAGATGTTATAGACTGTGGTCCGGGCATCATAGGTATGCACTCACCATTCGAGTTGCTATCCGTAGGTGACCTATATGAAACTTACCTCGCATACAGGACTTTTTTCTCGAAGTTCGTTTGACAGAATAATGGAAGTATTATAAAATAAAATGATCCCAGGACGTAAGTCAGGGTAATTAAAAAAAGGAGATGGTAAAAGTGGGGAGTAAGAAAGTAAGACTATTGGGTATTCTGGCATTGGTTGTAGTTATGTTCTTAGGGTGGAACATTCTCTCTTATGGGCAAAATGTCTATGTTGTAGGTACCTCTGCAGATTATCCTCCATTTGAATGGGTGGATGGTAACGGCAACTACGTGGGATTTGATATGGATGTGATACGTTCAATCGCCATTCTGGAAGGAATTAAGATCAACATCAAGGATATCGGTTTTGATGCTCTCGTTCCTGCGCTGAAATCAGGGAAGATCGATATCATTGCTGCGGATATGACGATCACTGCCGAACGTGCAAAGGTCGTTTCCTATTCGGAACCATATTGGGCATCGGATTTCGATATACTCGTTCGCAAAGGCTCAAATCTCAATGTAGTTACTGCTTTATCACAAGGGCATAAGGTTGGTGCACAGACGGGAACAACCCAAGCCGATTTCCTGGATAATCTCAAAAAGAGTGGAATTAACGTACAGATAAAACTCTATGAAACCAACGACCTTGCTATCATGGATCTTCTTGCCGGAAGAATAGATACCTTCATTGGTGATTCCCCTGTATCCAGAGCATTTGCGAAGTCTCATCCAGATAAACTCGTAGATATCGGTGTGATCCATACAGGTGAAAATGCAGGATTTGCTGTAAAGAAAGGAGATCCAAAAGGTATATTGCCGTTGATAAAGGATGGGTTGAGTAAACTTCATTCAACTGGTATCTGGGATAACCTTGTGAAGGCTTACTTCACTGGCAACCTCGATAAAATCACTACAAGTTATGCAAAATGCAAACATTATTTTAAATCTGGAGATCCAGTATCGTATGCAGCTGCTCTTGCTTCCAGTATGACAGAGAAGTAAATAAGACAAACTTTTAAGGGGAGACATTTACTCTTGCCTCCCCTTCCATAATTAAAAAATGGTATTTAATGCCCATCTTAACCTTATATTGAAGAGTTTACCCTTTTTATTAAAAGGGATGGTAGTTACTCTGGAATTGACATTTGCCTTCCTCAGTATCGGCCTGGTAGTCGGTATATTTTTGGCACTTGGCCAGGTGTATGGGAGAAGATCGATATCTCTGCTTATCTCTGCATTCGAAAGAATATTCCGTGCTATTCCTGCTTTAGTCCTCCTATTTTTATTCTATTTCGGTGCTGCTCAATTCGGTTTCAATCTCTCAGCATTTGCAGCTTCGTGTCTGGCTTTAGGATTACGTTCTGCCGCCTATCAGTCTCAGATCTTCCGGGGGGCGATTCAATCGATCGATATCGGACAAATAATGGCAGCACGTGCCATAGGTATGACTCAATTCAAGGCAGCGATATATATCGTTCTTCCTCAAGCGCTGAGGCTTTCTATTGCTCCATGGTCCAATGAATATGCAGTCGTGTTGAAAGATACCTCATTGTGTTATGCAATTGGGGTTACTGAAATGATGAGACAGGGAAGATATATAGTTGCCAGAACGTTTGGCAATGCCCTTTTGATCTACGTAGTCGTGGCGATTCTCTATTTCATACTGGTAATTATAGGCACACGATTACTCAATCTTCTGGAGAGAAAATTTAGGATCCCTGGTTACGAGGCAAAAGAAAAAGGAGAGATGGTCGAAAGAATGTTATGATGGATAACGTGATTTTGAAAGTTGAGAATTTGTATAAAAACTATGGCGAGTTGGAAGTACTAAAAGGAATATCCTTTGAGGTCAAAAAGGGTGAGGCAAAGGTGATCATAGGACCATCAGGAACGGGAAAGAGCACTTTGTTGAGATGTATAAATCGTCTTACCAATCCGGATTCTGGAAGGATCTGGCTTGACGGCAAAGAGATAACCGCTTCTGACGTGAAGATTAATCAAATTCGTTCCTCCATAGGAATGGTATTTCAAGATTTCAACCTATTTACCCATCTAAAGGTAATAGATAATGTGCGTATTGGTCCAATGAAGGTTAAAGGAATACCCAAAAGAGAGGCAACTGAATTGGCAATAGATGAGCTAAAGAAGGTAGGTTTAGAAAACAAGGTGGATTCTTATCCAGCCGAGTTATCCGGAGGACAACAGCAGCGAGTTTCTATAGCAAGGGCGTTGGCTATGAAGCCGAAATTGATCCTCTTCGATGAACCGACATCCGCACTGGATCCAGAATTGATCGGTGAGGTATTGACAGTGATGATCGATCTGGCAAAAAACGGTATGACCATGCTGGTGGTCTCTCACGAAATGGGTTTTGCGAGATCGGTTGCCAGTAAGATCATATTCCTGGAACACGGTGTAATAGTAGAAGAAGGTCCACCTGAACGAATCTTCAATAAGCCAAAGTGTAAGCGAACGGCAGAATTCTTACATAAGATAACCGATCTCTACGGAGATACAAAACATGAGAATGATTCTTGAGTGGTTACCTTTATTGCTAAAAGGAACTCTGGTGAGCTTCGAGATAACGGTGATCTCGATCACCATAGGATTTTTCATCGGTATATTACTCGCATTGGGTCGCGTTTATGGGAATCGTTTGATATACGTTTTATCTACAGCATATATAGAAATAATTCGTGGCACACCCCTTTTGACACAACTCTTCATCCTTTATTATGGTCTCCCCGGTATTGGTATTCTACTTTCTCCTTTCACGGCCGCTATCATAGGAATGGGATTGAACAGTGGTGCATATCAAGCGGAATACTTTCGTGGATCGATACAGGCGATCAGAAGTGGGCAGATGATAGCTGCTCGTTCTCTGGGAATGAGTAAATGGCAGGCTATCTATCATATCATTCTACCTCAGGCTTTGAGACTCGTTATCCCTTCCTGGTCCAACGAATTGATCTATTTACTGAAGTATTCTTCTCTGGCTTACATGATCCAGGCTCCCGAATTGATGTTTCAAGGACACTATATCGCAAGTAAAACATTTAGAACTTTTGAAGTATTCTCAATAGTTGCTCTCATTTACCTCGTGCTCGTGATTATACTCTCTAAGATCTTGAATAATTTAGAAAATAGATTCAGGATCCCTGGGCTGGGAACGAGAAAAAGAAAGCAATTTTCAGTAATCTGAACAGCGAAGAGATTGACTGTATGGTGTAAGATGAAATTCTATAAAAATATTGAATGTTGAATTGAAAGACAAAAGAAATGAACATGAAAGGGATATTGCAAAAAGAGGTATTTGAAAATAGAATGTTAAGGTGCGATCGTTTCAAAAAAGTCGTAGGGACAGGTTTTTAAACCTGTCCGATGGAACGGAGTTCCATAATATCATTCGCCTTTGGCGAATCGGACAGGAGG
>QNAT01000128.1 GCA_003641555.1 Thermotoga sp. | reverse complement strand
GAAACTGGGGATAAAGACGCCAAAACGGATAACGAAGATGTAGTAATTACGTCTTTTTGAAAAAATCACCAGGATTACGGTGATTATTGAAGTTTTGAGTTTTCGTCTGGCAAAGTTGAAATTAACGTATAAGGGATTTCCACGAGGGCATTGGAAAAGGATAAGGACGACCAATCTTTCGGAGAGGATAAACAAAGAGATAAAGAGGCGTAGCAGGGTAGTGGGAGCATTTCCAAACGATGATTCGTTCTTAAGACTGGCAGTATCGATATTGATGGATATAAATGAAGAATGGATAACAGGAATGAAATATTTGACTTTCGATGACTTAGAAGAGTCTTGAAAAAATGAAGACAGGAGTTCGATCCTGGGATGCAGGATCAAATTTACAGAAAATACTTGACACAACCATCTTTTCTTTGGTTCGTTTGACTTGTATCAAGACAAAAGAAATGAACATAGATTGGTGGATCAAAAACATCTTGATTTTTTACATGAATAGTCATATATTAAATATCTTTGTTGCAACGATGAAATATACGAGCATACCTCCGATATCAACTATCGTAGTTATAATAGGACCCGCCATAACGGCAGGGTCAATTTTCATTACCTTAGCAAAAATAGGTAATGTTGCCCCTATAACGTCTGCCAGGAATATAACGATAGCAAGAGATAAAGAAATACTCATAGCGAGAACGAGATTTGGGGTAGTTAGCATAACTCTGGCAAAGGCGATTAGAGATAATAGAAATCCAAGCAAAGCAGCAGATAAAGATTCGCGCAATACTACATTAAAGAAATCTTTTATCTTCACATCTCTTGTTGCAAGAGACCTGATAATGATGGTGGAAGATTGTGTCCCAACGTTTCCTCCTGTATCTATCATCATTGGAACGAAAAACGATAAGGCTACTGCAGATCTGATCGTGTCCTGGAAGGACTGCATGACGAAACTCGTAGCAGATTCGAGAATCATAAGCAATGCCAACCATATAATGCGTTTTTTCACCAGAACAAATGGGTTTGTGTGTAAATATGGCAGCTCTATAGGCTCGAGCAAAGCCATTCTTTGAACATCTTCTGTGTTTTCCTCTTCTATTACATCTACAACATCATCAATCGTGATAATACCCACCAAACGCTTTTCGCTATCTACAACTGGCACTGCCAATAGATCATATTTCTGCATTGTTCTCGCTACATCTTCCTGATCATCCAGAGTGTTTACAGATATGAAATTGATATTCATTATTTCCTTTACCTCAGTTTCAGGCCTGGATAATAACAGGTCTTTGAGTGGAACTATGCCAAGTAATTTTCGCCTTTCATCTATAACGTAACTCGTGTATATGGTTTCCTTATCCGGAGCTGTTTTACGTATGTGTTCTATAGCCCCATCAGCAGTCATATTGGCTTTCAAATCAACGTACTCAGGAGTCATCAGCCTGCCTGCTGAATCCTCTGGATAATTTAACAGTTCGTTTGCGATCTTACGTTCTTCTGGAGTGAGATACAAGAGCAATTTCTTAATCATACCCGCAGGGAGTTCCTCGAATAAATCTGTTCTCTCATCTGGTTCAAGTTCTTTCATCAATGCAGCAACATTCTGTTCTGCCATACTCTGTATAAGGAGCTTTTGCTCATCTTTTTCTAAAAGAGTGAACACATCGGCAGCATAATCTTTGGGAAATAATCTGAAGATCATAACTATTTGTACTGTATCCATGCCAGATATTACTCTAATCATATCTACCGGGGAATATTTTTCACAAACTAAAGTAAGATATCGCTTTAAAGAACGGAAATCTTTAAGATGTAATAGTTCTTTTATCTTGTCCCTCACATCATATAGTCTTCTGTCCGTTTTTTCCTTCCATACCATTACTCATACCATCCATTTTCTTATTCTGAGTGCATAGTCGCTTTGATCGATTCCATTAATTTTATAAATCCGTTATTGTTCAACCACAAATTATCGCTAATTATTGAGTTACGGGGGTTGACGAACTCATCAAATTCACCGATGTAATTTGTGGCCGAACAGTTACATAAATTCTAAGAATGAACCTTATAAACCTTTAACTTTAACTTTTGGTTTGCCTCATCAAGGTCTCGCACGTATATATCTATACGATTATCTTTTATTGCAGTACCTATATCCGTTACAATGAAAAATCCTCTGTTAGGCTTATCCTTGAAATATGGAATGTACAGCACCGAACCCAGGGGTATGATTTTAGGATCCGCAGCCACTGTATACCATTCTTCCACATATTGTCCACTTTTGGTCTTCTTAAAATCTGCCTGTAATGGGACCTTACCATCATCCCATTCAGTGTAAAACGTGATATCGAATTCACCTATGTACTTATAAAATATCTTCAGCGGATCTTTTGGTTCATCATCTATCCACAGCTGGAAATTAAGGAATCTTATGCCATTTTCTACACCCGCATACCCAATCTGTTCGCCTTTTCTCACCCATTCACCGAAGTGCACATATATATTCCGAAGATGGGAATATATAGTAACTATACTGTTACCATGTCCCAATTTCACGTACCTACCGTATGCAGTATTTTCACCCAGATCGATCACCTTACCAGGCAATACCGCAACTACCTTTTGGTCGTTTCTCGATTTTATATCTACACCTACAGATGTCTTAACACCTATCAACTCTCCAAAGAAATGCATAACACTCCTTAAACTCTCTCTATTCACAGGTGATAAAGGCCATGTTATGAGATTGCTTATATCAGTTACAGGTATCTTTAACTCTTGCCCAGCATATATCTTACTCGGGTCTGATATATTATTCAGTTTTTGAACTTCTTTCATTCCTTCCGTTCCCAGTCCAAAAGCTTCTACGATCTTGGAAAGTACATCCCCCGTTTTTACCTTGTAGATTATATAACCCGATGATGTCTTGAGTAATCTACTAACATTATATTCACTGAATGCAGATTCTATTTGATTTGTTCTCTTCCACAGCTTTTCTATCGCCCTTTTCACATTTTCCAAATTCTCCGCCTGATTGCTGAAATCTGTCTTCGCTTTCAAATTAGCTTCCAGAAGCGTTATCTTTTTCTCTACATTATCTACCGACATGTTTATACTATTTTTATAATTGCTCAATTCATCTTTAAATTTTCTTATATCGAAGCCAACCAGCTCCACTACTCTATCCGGTAAGTGAGAAGTGGCATCGAATTGGGTAATCTTGTTATTCAGAGAAGCTATTTTCTCTTCAAGCGAGTTTATTTTTTGCAATTGATTTACTACATCCTGAAGGGAGGTAAAATTTGAACTTTCCAGAACTGCATGAAAATTTTTAAAGGAAGAGAGAAGAGCAGCATAAGAAGAAAACCTTTGGTTTAATCTTTCTATTTCCTTTGTAGTGGAAGTCAACTCACTCCTCAAAGTAGAAATGGATTGAATTTCTTTACCCGTAGACTTCAATGTATTATCTAAATTATCCACTTTTTCTTTGAGGTTGTTGAAATCAGATTGCAATTGAACGAAATGTTCTATATCTTCGCTGAGATTAACTTCACTTGGCCTTTGATGATCCACGCCTGGCGGAGTTTTTCCTTTCGTTGCCAGGGAAACTATCAATTTAACGTAGTTACTCTTTATTCTCATAATGTCTTTGTTCATCGAGTCGATAATCTTTTCTATCTTGTATTTATCCTCGCTGTTTTTATTCACTTCACTCTCGATCTGAGATATGAGATTTTGCAAATTTTCGATACTCTTATCTGTCTTTATCGTATCTACAGCATCTTTTAATTCATTTATACGGCTACTCAAATGAGTTATGGAACTTTCCAATTTTGGTATAGTATCGATGTTAGTTTCTATCGCCATTTTATTGCTACGAATCAAACTCGCATTTTCAGTTAATTTCGCCTCAAAAGCAGATATATGTGAATAATATGATTTATTCTGAGAATTCAAGGAATCAAGAATGCCTTTCATTACATCTATTCTTTTTTTCAGGTCCTTTACCTTCAAAGGAAGAGAAGGGTCATAATCGGATAATGAACTCGCTACTTTAGAGAGTGTATCTATCCTTTCTCTCATGGCATCCAGCTTAATAGATACGAGTTTGAGATCTGAAGATATAGAAGAAATTGACTCACTCAATCGTTCGATATCTTTCGTATTCTTCATTACATCTCTAAAGTTCTTTTCAAGCGTTGAAACCCTCTTATCCACACTTGTCAATTCATCCTTTGTGGCGAATGATTTCATTGCTTTCTCGATACCTTCTATCTCAATATCTTGCTGTTTGTTCTTTTTCTCTACTACAGTGACCCTGTTTTCCAGCGCCTTGAAATCCGCAACAGTAGCACACCCACCCATGATTAGGATGAGGAGTAACATCATGATCACCAAAAATCCTTTTGATTTGAGTACTTTATTCATAATAAAAACCTTCTCTTTGTTTAAAATCTATCGAAATTATACCATATCAATTTTACCATATCGTAGGTGTATAAAAAGTCAAGATGTTTTTGATCCACCAATCTATGTTCATTTCTTTTGTCTTGATACAAAAGAAACGAACCAAAGAAAAGATCAAAACCCCAATGGGATACACTGCCTTTTGTGGATCAATATACATAGGTGATTTTAATTTGATTTTCATCAACACAATTTGACATAGAACCTAAAGCGAATTGCATCACGAAAAAAGTACTCCAAACAGGAGGTGAAAAAAGTTAGTTATTCTCATATAATGGAAGAAAAGTGAAGAGGGGCTAACTAATGGCATTAACGATGAGAGTGTCAACACCGATTTAAAATACCCGAAAACAGGGGTCTGTCAAGTTTTTTGTGTAAAGTCCTCTCATGCTCGATTTTACAAGTATTTTTCCACCCTCTCTCCGAATTCGATTACGAGCTGGGATAG
>QNAT01000127.1 GCA_003641555.1 Thermotoga sp. | reverse complement strand
GGGTTTAGGAAGCATTGAGATTACACCAAAACTTTACGCGATAGACAGAAAAAAGAGATACGAGAAACTCTTTGAAAGTGATGACTGGAGGGAAGCAAAAGAGGAAAGAGAATCAAACGAATTTATTAAAGCATTTGAAGGGTACATCCTTAACCATCTTTCAAATTCAGACAAAAATGATGTTGATACACTCTGGGACACACCCAGGTTAAAAGAATTAAAAGCCTTGTTAAACTGGCAAAAAGGTGACCAACCTGACTGGCTTAGCAAAACAAGATATATGGAGATAACGCCACAAAATGAGTTCGAAGATCGTCTGGTTCTTCCAAAACCAACAGGATTATGATTTAGATAATACGAGCACTTTTGATCTTTTAATAAAATAGGTGTAAAATTGAGATGTAACAAAGTGAAATCGATTTTCGAAGATCAGACGAAATTATGAAACAACGCATGATGGCTGCAATGACGATTGTTTTGAGATTTTTCCCTCGATTTGGATGCTGCAATTTCCCACCAAAATCTTTCGAAAATCCAATTTTTTGATCCACTTCGAGATCGATTTTCGAAAATCGAAGATCTCAACAAAATTTGGTCCTTGAAAAGTATCGTGAATATTAGGGTCTCAGAGAGGCAAAAATGGGTGAGATCCGATTTTTTCGAAAATCACTTGAAGTAGGAGAAATCGAGATCGATTTTCGAAGATAAGGTTTCTGATTTCATAGGTATTCTTGCCACTTCGATGTTCGATATGCAATATTTTCAACTCAAAATAGAGGTGATTTTCGAAGATCTTCATATATGTGCTATGAAAACAAGTGTAGCGAGGAAAGGGAGGAGATCTTTGATATCCACTCGTTTAGGATGGATCTTATAAAAACCCGTAAAATGAACTGTGTAGAGCCATTAGACCCGCTGTATAGGGGATTGAAACATATCACTCTTTCGCAATTCTTCCCATTTCTTGTAGAGCCATTAGACCCGCTGTATAGGGGATTGAAACAGGGTCATTCTCTTTTGTGTCCAAGTTCTTTGATTATGTGTAGAGCCATTAGACCCGCTGTATAGGGGATTGAAACAGTGCTGACGAGAGAGTCCGCGGGGCTAGTCGACGGCCGGGTAGAGCCATTAGACCCGCTGTATAGGGGATAAAAGTTGAAATGCATTTTGGAGGATTGATAAGATGTTGATGCAAGCTTGCAGAGTAAAATCTCTTCTCTTTGTGCTACTGTATCTACTGAGTTTCGTTGTTCTAAGTGAAATCGAAATTGCAAATTTGCACCAGGTTTATTACGTGAACGGTGGTGAAATGAAGGTTTCTTTCCAGCTCATAGCCCATGTGAAGACCTATTCGGGATATGTCTCATGGGCGATGCGTCTAAATGATCTGAATGTTGAGGAAGTTTCTGCTAAGGGAAGAGACGTGAATGTAAGCATAGAAAGAACTGCTGATGAGATAACGTTTCTGTTCGATCCATTTCTCAGCAATGGAGAGTCTGTAAGGGTATTTCTCACTGTAGATATGCCGCTTAGTTGGAAAGGTGGTGTGGGAAATGTAGATCTTTTCCCGATCTTTCAGGCAAGTGAAACGGATCTATCTTTTGTCTACAACCCAAATGATTTCATAGTAACCCCAAAGAGATTTTCGAACTTCTATGTCAAGGATAACGAGATCATCTATAAGGGCGAAGGTATATTTCGAGTAGTTCCAAATGTAGAGAGTAATCATATGTTAATCGAAGAATTGTGGGTAAAAATCAGGGGATCGTGCTCATCTCTTACCATCAGGGATCCTTACTTCTGCACATCAGTAAGTGGGCTTCCTCTCTCGTGGAAAGCGGGGAAGTGGAATGCATTAGGGATGAAAGAAAGTTATGACAGTTCAGGAGCCGAATTCTTAACCATAACCAGGTTGAGAAGTGATGAAGTCTTGAGGCATTCGATCGAGGTAGTCCTTCAGCCTCGTTTGGATACTCGTATGATCACCCTCGATTGGGATGAATTCACACCTCCTGCCAATCTGAAGAGATTCGGAAGAAACAAATGCCATATAGATGAGCTCGAACGTTTAAGTGAGACCCTTCGAGATGAATCTGCCGGTCCATATGAATATATACTTCGAATCATAGATTGGTTACAGGGGGAATTTCGATACGATAAGCGAGTCTCACGGGAGAGGAGTGATGTAAAGAGATGCATCGAGTCCTTGAGAGAGCGAAGAGGAGTTTGTGAGGATTATGCAATCCTTTTCAATTATATGGTGAGAAGTCAGGGTATTCCTGCCCTTGCGGTTATAGGATATGCAGGTGATGATATGGGAGAACATGCATGGAATCTTGTTTGGCTTGGAAGATGGACGTTCGTTGACCCAACGTGGGCTCTCGTAGGTGGAGTGGGTCTAAAGCATATTCCAACACTGCTCTCTCCTGACTTCGATCACTGGTTCGATGAAAAAACGTTGACGTGCAGTTGGTGGTATCGCTATTCAGGAGATGCAGTTGCTGAATTAACGCATGAGATAAAGGTGGAGTGGTAAGTGGAACCTTTCATACCCCGATGGCTTGATGGGTAATAATTGAGGTATGTTAAAATTGAATAACGAATAGAAGGGAATGGTTTTTATGGGTAACATCCAAGAATATCTGTTGGGTGTGTCTTCTTATTTGAGTTCGGCACTGCAGTATTGGTACATCGTTCTACCTCTCTCTGGCTCTGATGTTCGGTTACAAGGTCATGCCAAAACTCATCATGGCGTTATTGGGATTCGTCGTAGGTTTTTCTATGCTATTTCCATACATCAATTCGTTTAACGTTGTATCTCAGTTCTTGGAGAAAAATCCCAATCTCGTTTTACCTACTCAAATACTCTGTGGAGTAATCATTGCAGGTGCATTCCTATCCCTCATAAAGATTGTGGGTTTCATAGCAGGCTTCCTGATATCGGGTTTTCTCATCAAGGCGATCTTCGATATCGTACTCCAGAACAACCTTGCCTCTCAACAGGCGATCGAGAATCTTCCTGTGAATCCCAATACCCTCGGTTGGCTTATCTTCATTGGAGTTGGGGTGATAGGAGGGATAATCGCGTCGAGGAAGACCGAATTTGCGATAGGTCTCCTCTCCATGATCCTGGGAGCGTTTCTTACGGCATTTTACACTCTCTATGGGATCGAAGTGCTGACTAAGTTCGGCAATCTAAAGGCATTTATGAACGGTAAGAGTTCTAACCTATCCACCATATCGAGCACAGAACTCGCTGTATTCCTGGGTGTAGCCTTTGTGTATTTCTTTCTCGTCTACTGGTTGTCTCATAGAAAAGAGAAGATAAAAGAAGAACAAACTTAGGTGGTATGGATGGGTGAATAGTGATATCCATCCAGAGAAGGATTTGGTATAGCGTGTGTGGGAGGCGTACAGGATGTGTAAGATGTTGCTTTTGTTTTCTCATGAGTTAACGGAAGAGCAAAAAGAAGATGCGAAACGTTCTTTGCATGTAGATGGCTTCGTAAGGCTACCCGATGAGCTACAGGGTCTATGGCAGAACATTCCTCCAGAAAAACCTTCTCTGCTCGCCCTCTTAGCTCCCATTCGCAGATGGGTTAAAGCGAGCGCAAAACGAGGAGACTTCGTGCTCATTCAAGGGGATTTCGGTGCAACGTATATAATGGTGAATTACTGTTTTTCTTTGGGCTTAAATCCCGTTTATGCTACAACAGAGAGGAAGGTAACGGAGAGATTACTCGCAGATGACACTGTGAAAACCGAACGCATATTCAAGCATAGGATCTTCAGAAGATATGAAAAAGAAGGATATGATGAGTAGGGTCTTGTTTTTCCCCTGTAGGTGATTTGAACTATTTTATCAGGAAAAGATTGAGAACGTGAGGGTTTTATTCTTGCTGAGGAGTGGAGAAGAAAAAAGAGGTGAGGGTTTTGAGAAGTGGAGTTTTAGTTTTAATCGTTGGAACAAACCCGCTTCCAAATTATGTGGTAGGTAAGTATTTGAAGGAACAAGGGAGATACGACACCCTTGTTTTGATATATTCTGAAAAGACGGAAAGACAAGAAGGAACCAAAGATTATGCAGAGAGGATAAAAAGGTTACTCGGTGTTGATAAATTTGAATACCTTTCGATAGAAGATGTTGGCAATCCAAAGGTTATCCGTCGAAATTTAGAAGAGGGATTCAGGGATATAAGTGGTGAAATTCATCTCAATTACACGGGTGGAACTAAGACAATGGTTGTTCAATCCTATAACTTTTTAAGAGAAAAATACAGGGAAAGATTTGAATCTTCCTATCTTGATGCAAGAACCTTTAAGTTGGTATTAGATGATGGTACTGTGGAACCCGGAGATGGAAGTCTTAGAGAGATCATAAACGTTGACATTGATACTCTGTTAGAATTACATCTCTATGAAAAGAAAAAGATAGAAACATGGAGTGATTGTGAATTTAACAAAGCTGTGGATAAATTAAAGGAAAACGTCATTGAGAAAGGCAAACTTGATGACTTTCTTGGTTGGATAGAAGACCCTTTTAGAGTGATCTTCAAGGGTTCAGGTAAGATACTGGAGAAAAAGAACAGATTCATATACCATATTGAAAGATCTGATGTAAAAGGATCTGTAAAAAAATTTAATGAGGAAAAGCCTGATTTTATAGAAAAAATTTTATGCGCTTTTCCTCAAGATAAGAGAATCATAAATGATAATGGCACATTATGGAAGCCACCTGACGCTGTGACAAATAAGCAGTTTGAAGGACGAGTTAAACATACAGTTGAGTTTTTAGATGGTAAATGGCTTGAGTGGTATGTGTATAAGGAGTTGAGAGATAAACTCATCATTAAAGGATTAGAGGAAGGCAAGCATTTTGGGATCTCTTTAGAAGCAAAGAGAAATGGCAGGCCATTTGAACT
>QNAT01000126.1 GCA_003641555.1 Thermotoga sp. | reverse complement strand
GTATATTTCAAAATAGAGGAAGAAGAAGTGGTGAAGAGAATATCTGCAAGACGCGTGTGCAGTAAATGTGGGGCTGTTTATAACCTTGTTTATTCTCCTCCAAAAGTGAATGGGATTTGCGATAAATGCGGAGCTCCTATTTACCAAAGAGATGATGATAAGGAAGAAACGGTTCGTAAACGCTATTCTGTTTACATAGAGAAGACCGTAAATTTGCTTGATTTTTATAAGAAACAGGGCAAGTTGTTCGAAGTGGACGCAAGTAAGGACATAGAGAAGGTGAAGAGTAAGGTCGGCGAAATAATGGCAAAAATTGGGGGTGAAAAATGGTTACATTGAAGACAGCAGATGAGATATCGCTTATGGAATATGCAGGTGAAGTAGTTGCAGAAGTGCTGAACATCTTGAAGGAAAGAACAAAACCTGGCATGAGTACATACGATCTCGAGGAAATAACCCTTGAAATAATGAGGAAAAGGAATGTTAAGCCTGCATTTAAAGGATATCAAGGATATCCAGCTGCTTTATGTGTTTCTATCAATGAAGAAGTGGTGCATGGTATTCCTTCAAAAAACAGGGTTATCAATGAAGGTGATCTGGTATCAGTGGATACGGGGACGATTTATAAAGGTTTTTTTGGTGATGGAGCTATTTCATACATCGTTGGAAAACCAGAGGATCCTCGGAAAGAAGAACTGCTCAAGGTTACTGAAAAAGCGCGAGACATAGGAATTTCTAAAGCTCTCGTGGGAAATAGAATAGGAGATATAGGAAATGCAATACAAACGTACGTGGAAAGTCATAATATGAGTGTTATCAAGGACTTTGTAGGGCATGGGATCGGAAGGCAATTGCATGAAAGCCCTCAGGTTCCTAACTTTGGAGAGAAAGATAAAGGGATCGAGTTAAGAGAAGGAATGACCATAGCGATAGAGCCGATGGTTTCTCTTGGTTCTTATGAAGTGGAGATCGAAGAAAATAATTGGACAGTTGTAACCAGAGACAGATCGTGCGCGGCACATTTTGAACATACCATAGCAATAAATAAAGATGGTCCTCGCATTTTAACCCATCTTCCATTATGAACAGGGAGGCAAATGTTTTATAATGACTGATAAGAAAGAGGTAATTGAAGCCAGTGGTACTGTTATGGAAGCTTTGCCTAATGGTATGTTCCGTGTTAAACTTAGCAACGGGCATATAATACTGGGGCATGTGGCAGGAAAGATACGGCAAAATTTCATAAGGATCATACCCGGGGATACCGTCACAGTAGAATTGACGCCATATGATTTAACACGTGGTAGAATAGTGTACAGAAATAAATCAAAGAAAAAGGAGTGAAGAAATAGATGAAAGTGAAAGCCTCTGTGAAAAAACGTTGTGAATATTGTAGAGTAGTTCGAAGAAAGGGCAAAGTAAGGATAATTTGTTCGCGGAATCCCAAGCACAATCAAAGACAGGGATAATATAGAAAGGAAGTGTTTTGAGTATGGCACGGATTGCGGGCGTGGATCTGCCTAAAAATAAGAACATATCTATCGCATTGACATACCTATACGGTATTGGAAGAAATAGCGCTCTTAAAATATTAAAAGCGATCGAGATAGATCCCGGGACCAAAGTTAAAGATCTCACAGAAGAAGAGGTCTCTAAGATCAGCAGAGAAGTGAGTGAACGTTATAAAGTAGAAGGAGAATTGAGAAGAGAAATCCAGCAAAATATAAATAGACTGATCGATATAAACTCCTACCGGGGGATGAGACACAAAAATCATTTACCCGTTAGGGGTCAACGCACGAGGACAAATGCACGTACACGCAAAGGACATAAACCCAGTATAGGATCGAAGAGAAAATGAGTAAGGGGGTTGTTTGACAAATGGCAAAAGGCAAAAAGGTTAGTAAAAAAAGTAAAGGCAAAAAGAAGATTCATTTCGATAAAGGTGTTGTACATATAAAATCATCTTTTAACAATACAATAGTAACAGTTACAGATTCTGATGGTAACGTTGTGACATGGGCAAGTGGAGGTACCATAGGATATAAAGGAACGAAAAAAGGAACTCCATATGCTGCACAACTGGCTGCTACTAAAGTGGCTAAAGAGATCATGGATATGGGTTTGAATAAGATAGCAGTCGAGGTCAAAGGGCCCGGCTCCGGGAGAGAAGCTGCTATTCGTTCTCTACAAGCAGCAGGATTAGAGGTTTTATATATAAAAGATGTGACACCTATTCCACATAATGGATGTAGACCTAAGAAAAAGAAGAACTTTTAGATCGATAAAGAAGGAGGTTTATAGATGGCGAGATATACAGAGGCAGTGTGCAAATTGTGTAGAAGAGAAGGGAAAAAGTTGTTTTTGAAAGGTGATAAATGCTACTCCGAAAAATGTCCATTCGTTAGGAGGGCATATGCTCCAGGTATGCATGGGCAGAGAAGGACAAAGCTTACGAGATATGGTACTCAATTGAGAGAAAAGCAAACCATGAAGAGGATATACGGTGTGTTAGAAAAGCAGTTTAGAATCTATTTTGAACGTGCTTCAAAACAGAGAGGAGTAACCGCGGAGATCCTGGTTAAAATGGTAGAATCTCGGTTAGATAATGTCGTTTATAGGATGGGATTCGCCCTTTCAAGATCACAGGCTCGGCAATTAGTAAGACATGGACATTTTAACGTTAATGGGAAAAAGGTAAGTATACCTTCTTATCAGGTCAAATCCAATGATATCATCGAAATAAGGGAAAATAAGAGAAATTCTCCCATCTTCAAAGAGATATTGGAAATAGGTAAAGAGCGACAAATACCTTCCTGGATAGAAGTAGATTTTGATAAATTCAGTGGGAAGTTCGATCATGCCCCTGCTTCGGAAGAAGTAAATCTACCGATAAACATACGGCATGTGGTCGAACTATATTCTAAATAATGATTTTACTTCCCTTTAAGGAGGCTGTATAATGAATTTGGTCAAACCAGAGAGGATTTTGATTGAAGAAAATAGGGAAGATGATAAGTATAGATACGCGCGTTTTGTAATTCAACCACTGGAAAGAGGCTATGGATTAACCATAGGAAATGCCCTTAGAAGGGTATTACTTTCATCTATCTTTGCTCCTGCAGTAACTAAGATCAGGGTTCGAGACGAATACCATGAATTCACGTCTCTGAAAGGAGTTAAAGAAGATTTAACGGAGATCGTGTTGAATATAAAGCAACTTCAAATAGGTGTAGATGACCCTGAGGATCTGCCTCAAACACTCATTATAGAAAAGAAAGGTGCAGGAGAGATAAAGGGTGAAGATATTCGATGTCCTGCTGGTGTAAGGATCACCAATCCATCTCTTCATATAGCAACGTTAAACGATGATGCAGATGTTTATATGCAATTATACGTAGAATATGGTAAGGGTTATTGGCCTACGATGGAACGTGAGGTAGAAGATGATATACAGATGATCCCAATAGATGCCGTTTTTACCCCTGTCGTGAGGGTCAATTTTAATGTTGGAAACACACGAGTGGGTAAGAAAACCAATTATGATAAATTAACGTTTGAGATATGGACCAAGAAGAATGCAGACCCATTATCTGCTTTGAAGGAATCTGCAAAGATACTGGAAGATTATATAGCTTTGTTTAGCTCTGATACTTATGAAGGTGAGATCATGGGGGTTGAGATTCAACCGGAGGCAGAAAAAGAGGTTATCGAGGTCATCGAAGAAGAAACACCGATAGAAAAACTTCATTTGAATTCTCGTTCGATAAATGCTTTGAAGCGTTCTAATATATTTACAGTGGAAGCTCTGTGCAAATTAACCCAAAAAGAAATTTTGAATCTAAAAAACCTTGGCAAAAAGTCTCTGGAGGAAATAAAGGAAGCTTTAAAAAACATAGACTTAAAATTAGCAGATGAAAGTAGAGAAAGGAGCGATTGAGATGCGACACAGAGTTAAAGGAAAACGATTAGGAAGAAACTCCGATCATAGAAAGGCAATGCTTTCAAATTTGGCTGTAGAATTATTTGAGCATAAAAGTATAATCACTACTGTATCGAGGGCAAAAGAGGCAAGAAGATTAGCAGAAAGGATGATCACCTTCGCAAAACGCGGTGATTTGAATGCACGTCGCCAGGTGTTAAGGCACCTGAGAAATAAAAAGATAACGCAGAAACTGTTCAACGAAATCGCAAAAGAATTTGAAGAAAGAAATGGGGGTTATACGAGAATAATAAGGATAGGCCCCCGCAAAGGCGATGGAGCAGAGAGGGCTATACTTCAATTGGTAAAGAGCGGAGAGTAAATAAGTTGGATGAGTTTAATGAAAACTCAAAATGACTCTTTTTCATTGCTCTTTGTGGTGAACGATCCTGCCTGGTGTGATCATGAATTTGATAGTATTTGCTTTTGTAATCAATGGTTTGAGCCTTCTCATGTGCTATTTGGATGAGAAGTTTTTTAAGATGAACAAAGCAAATTTCTATCTTTATAACCTGCTTGGAGGAAGTGTAGGCATTTTCGTTGGGAAGAAGATCTTTTTAACCCCTCGCTATCCGTTTTCTTATTGGTTTTTTGTAGAGAATGGGGCATTTTATTTTTTGTCTTATACTATTCTTGGATCACTTTACTGATAGTGAGATAGCGGAGTCAAGATCTAATCCCACTATTTCGAATACCCCTTTATGTTCATTTCTTTTGTCTTGATACAAGTCAAACGAACCAAAGAAAAAGTCAAAACCCCAACGGGATACACTGTCTCTGTGGATCAATTCTAAACGGTCTGAAGACCAGTCCCTACGAGAACATGTTCAAACTCCTAACACTATAGTTTTTTATCTGTTGTTTTTTCTGCATCTTGTATGATAAAAGTATAAGATAAAGGGATGTAGAATTCAAGCATGAAAGAGAAAAGAATTGTTTTTGTTCGAAATTGCGATATACTGGAGT
>QNAT01000125.1 GCA_003641555.1 Thermotoga sp. | reverse complement strand
ATAACTGCCCTTCGAGGAGCAGATTTTTCCCTGGATGAGGGAGAAATACATGCACTTGTTGGAGAGAACGCTGCTGGAAAAACAACTTTGATGAACGTACTCTATGGGTTGGTTAAACCTGATAAAGGAAATATATATATCCATGGTAAAAAGAAAATTATACCTCACCCTAAATATTCTATAAATTATGGAATAGGAATGGTTCATCAGCATTTTATGTTGGTACCAGATTTTACCGTCCTTGAAAACATCATACTCGGTAACGAAAAGTCATTTATTGGATATGGATGGAACATACATTTTGGGAAGGCTAAAGAGGTTATCAAAGATCTTCTAAAAAAGCTTGACATAGATATAGCTTTGGATAGAGTAGTCAATGAGCTTTCGATAGGTTTACAACAAAAAGTGGAAATACTGAAAGCACTTTTTAGAGGTGCAAAGATACTCGTATTGGACGAGCCGACGACTGTTCTCGCTCCAAATGAAATAGATAACTTTCTTGATTTCCTGGAGATGCTAAGGAAACAGGGAACAACGATCGTTTTCATATCCCATAGATTGAAAGAAGTCTTTAAGATAGCTGATAGAATAACGATCTTACGCAGAGGGAAAACGATAACTACGTTAAAGACCAATGAAACCTCTATGGAAGAAGTTTCAGATTTGATGATAGGAAGAAGATTAGAATACCTCACCTCCAGGAGTGAATCTGTTTCAACAAAAAAGGTATTGGAACTCAAAAATGTATCATTGAAGGATGATATATTCAGGCTAAAGAGCATTTCTTTTTGTATAAGAGAGGGAGAAATCCTTGGAATAGCAGGAGTTGAAGGAAATGGTCAATCTGAACTTGCAGAGATTATTGTAGGATTGAGAAAGAGTACGAATGGAGAGATATGGTTTAATGGAGAAAATATAGATGGAATATCGATCTTCGAAAGGCGCAAAAAAGGTATTCGTTATGTACCAGATGATAGGATAAGAGTTGGCCTTTCCTTAAGTGCGAGTATTGTAGAAAATTCTATAATGGGTTATTCGAGAGAACCTTTCCTTAAAAAAGGTCATTTTACTTTGAATTGGAAAGAAGCTATTGGATTTTCACGAAAGTTGATCGATGGATATGGGATCAAAGGTATAAAATCGCCTTTTGAGAAAACTTCTAATCTTTCAGGAGGGAACATGCAAAAACTCATGGTTGGAAGAGAATTCATCTCATCTCCTAAATTACTTGTAATCTCTCAACCAACAATGGGCCTTGATGTGGGGGCTCAGATCTCTATCCATAAAAAGATTTTAGAATTAAGCAGAAGGGGAACAGCGATATTGTTGATCAGTGAGGATTTGCATGAGTTGATGACCTTATCGAATAGAATTTTGGTTCTTTATAGAGGGAAGATCGTTAAGGGATTTCTATCAAAAGAAGGTTACGATGATAAGGAGATCGGATATTGTATGACCGGGGTGAAAGGAATTGCATGATAAAAAGAAAATATTGAGTTATATTCCCGGAGGTTGGATATTATTCATCATTCTTATACTATTTAGTTGGAGCATAATAATATTGCTCAGCGGGGAAAATCCATTTACTGTTTTCTATTATCTTCTGGAAGGTTCGGTTGGAAGTTATAACACATTGTTCTCAACCTTAGATAAAATGGTTGTTTTGGTCTTAACGGCATTGGCTGTGAGTATTCCTGGTTGGGCAGGAATATGGAATATAGGGGGTGAAGGCCAACTATTACTCGGGGCCTTTGCTGCTGCATGGCTGGGTATTTCCCTGGATACACATTTTGCTCTCCTCAATATAATCATCACTCTATCGTTTTCAGCAATAGTGGGAGCCTTATGGGCATATTGGCCAGCGTTGCTAAAAGTCTACTTAAGGGTAGATGAAGTTGTTACGACTTTGATGGGCAATTATATTGTTTCTTTTTTCACATCTTATCTGGTGAATTTTCCTTTTAGAGATCCTTCTTCTACCTGGCCTCGAACGAAATATATTCCTACCGATTTCGTTATACCTTATATAGACCATTTGCAAATTTCATATACATTCCTTATTTCTATAATCGTACTCGTATACATCGAAGTTGTTAGAAAAAGATATATTTCTGGATATGAGTACAACATCGTGGGCAAGAGCGAAATGTTTGCTCGACAGGGGGGGATAAACGTTGATAAGATAAAAATTACGTCCATGCTGATCGGCGGTGCTCTGGCAGGATTGGCGGGAGGACTATTAGTTCTGGGTGCGACTCATAAATTCATGGATGGCTTCTCTCCTGGTTATGGTTATACAGGTTTACTCATTGCTCTAATAAGTGGTAATATGCCTATTCCTATACTTGGCATTGCATTTGTGTTTGGAGCTTTGCAGGTCGGTTCTATAAACATGCAGCTCTTTACGAATGTTCCAGCAGAAATCAGTGGAGTGTTTCAATCAATTTTAGTATTTTTTGTAGCGGCCCAGAGAATACTACTTTTAAAAATAAGGAAAGGAATGCATAAAAATGGGTGATCTTTTTTTTACCGTATATCGTGCAACTGTTAGAATGGCAATTCCAGTATTGCTTGCTTCAATTGGAGGACTCATAACATATTATGCAGGGATTATGAATGTTGCCATGGAAGGACTTATGCTCTCCGGAGCATTCGCTGGTGTTGTATTTTCGTATATGTATTCAAGTGCTCTTATGGGTATAGTTGGTGCCGTGATTACTGCGGTAATCTTTTCACTTTTATATTCTTTATTCGTTACTACTCTTCGAGCAAACAATTTCGCTATAGGATTTGCCCTAAATATATTCATAAGTTCGCTCACATTATATTTAACAAGGGTCATGTTCAGAGGACAAAACGCATTTAATTCCCCAAATATACGTGCTATTCCGCATCTTTCTATAGATCTACGTTCTCAAGTCCTTAACAATTTATTCATGAATTTTGATCTATTAGTCTATATATCCATAGCCCTTGTCTTTATCATATATTATTTTATATTCAAGACACCGTTCGGTCTGTGGCTCAGGGCGGCGGGAAGTCGACCAGATGCATTAACTACAGCAGGTATACATGTGTCTATCATTCAGTATTCATCAAGTATTTTATGTGGAATATTTTGCGGACTTGCAGGAGCACAGCTTTCTTTATCCAATGTTGTTATGTTCTCAAAAGATATGAGCGGAGGAAGAGGCTTTGTGGCGCTGGCAGTGGTGCTGATAGCAAGGGGTAAACCATCAATAGTACTGATCTTATCGTTGCTATTTGGCCTATTCGATGCTCTTTCAATACAATTACAATCGGCACATGTCCCATCACAATTCCCGCTTATGCTTCCTTACATAATGACAATAGTTTCTTTGATAGTTGTTACCTTTGTTCAAGAAAGAAAATCTATTCATTGAATGGTATTTGTATTGAAATTAGTCCATCATGGTCATTTCTTTAAAGAGATAAAGCATCCCGTTGAGATGTAAAAAGTCAAGATATTTAAGCCACCAATCTATGTTCATTTCTTTTGTCTTTATACAAAAGAATAATGGGTTGGCATTCGTAAGTATATTCAGCCATAACTCGAAGAACATGTGATAAAATTATATATGATCATATACCAGAAGGGAAAAGATTGGATTTTAATTAGAGGTGAGCCAATTGGACAGGAAAACGGTTATCACTTTTTTGGTAGTATCTTCAATCGCAATAGTTGTAATTTTTCTTTTGAATTCTCATGGCAATAAACCGATAAATGGGGAAATGCCAGTGGATTTTGTATATGCAATAGATAGATTTGATATTTCTTTGAATTCGGGAAATAAAGAAGGAACTTTAAAGTATTTTGATATTCTATTAAAAACACAAGATATGGTTTTACGTAGGGCAAGAAAGCTTTTTAATTCTGGGGAAAGATCGGAAAATTTAATTCGATATCTCCTCATCAACGATCCGTATTTCCTTAAAAAATATGGAAATGCAAAAGAAAAAGAAACAGCTACCAAAATCATAGAGGTGTTGAATTTTGAAGGTTGGCATAATCGTTGAAGGGACATATCCTTATGTAACTGGAGGTGTTTCAAATTGGCTTCAGGTACTTATGGAGAATCTTCCTGATATAGAGTTCAAAGTCATTCATCTGTCGGCAAAGAACGAAGATAAGAAGTTCGTATATGAAATTCCACGAAACGTCTCTGAGATATTGGATCAACCTTTGTTTTCCGAATACAGTGAGAAGATGAAAAAAGGCGATCCGGGAATTTTTGTGCGAAGAATCAGAGATTTGATACACATCAATTGGTCAAATAGAGTGGAAGAGACCATCTGGATATTAAAATCTTCCCTGGGATATGATTTTTATGAAGTTTTACATTCAAAAGTGTTTTGGAAAGCAATCGTAGATGTATACAAAAGATATTTCCCCAATGAAGGTTTTACAAGATACTTCTGGACAATAAAAGGTATATTTTCACCGATAATCAACTCTTTTCTATTTGCTGTTCCTCCAAAATGTGATATATATCACTCCATAACTACAGGTTATGCCGCTTTGAAGGCACTAAGCGGTAAATACCATCATAATTCAAGAATGATCATTTCCGAACACGGTATATATCATCGAGAAAGAGAAAGAGAGATAATCACGTCGAAGTTCATACCTGAGTGTTACAAACGTCCCTGGATTGAAATTTTTAAGCTTACCAGCGCTGTTTCTTATAGGGAAGCGGATCTTCTCACCACACTTTTTCGGAAAAACCAGCTTTTTCAACTCGAACTTGGAGCCAGTGAAGAGAAGATGAGAATAATTCCTAATGGAATAAATGTCAACAAATTCAATATAGAAAAGAAGGCACATAATGGTTTCGTAGTGGGGTTTGTTGGGCGTGTCACACCTATAAAGGATCTCAAGACCGCTTTCAAAGCCATCAAAATTGTCTCAGAGGATATAAAGGATTTGAAGTTTCTTGTTAT
>QNAT01000124.1 GCA_003641555.1 Thermotoga sp. | reverse complement strand
ATTTCAAGAAATCCGTAGGGACTGGTCTTCAGACCGTTTAGAATTGATCCACAAAAGACAATGTATCCCGTTGAGGTTTTGATCTTTTCTTTGGTTCGTTTGACTTGTATCAAGATAAAAGAAATGAACGTAATAACGGGTTGACATTTCACAACTAAATAATTTGTGACTGAATAACAACTATATTTTTATGAATGAGGTGATCCAACAGTGATAGATGTGAACAGTTTGAAAAAGGGAATGGTTCTTCTTATAGATGGTCGCTTGTACAGCGTTGTAGATTATGATCATATGAAAATGGGTAGGGGCGGAGCAGTTATGAGGACGAAGTTGAAGGACCTGACTACTAACCTCATCAAAGAAATAACGTTCAGGTCTGGTGAGAAATTGGAAGAAGCAGAAGTAGAATGGAAACATGCCCAATATCTATACAATGATGGTGCAAACTATTACTTCATGCTGATCGATAATTATGAACAAATCTCTTTAAGCGAGGATGAGATCAGGGATAATAAGTACTATCTTTTAGATAATCTTGAGGTAGACATTTCACTGTACAAAGGAAAACCTATATCTTTACGTCTACCAACAACTGTTAACCTGAAGATCGTGGAAACTCCTCCTAATTTCAAAGGAGATACTGTTTCCGCGAGTCTCAAGCCTGCAATGCTTGAAACAGGATTAAATACAAAGGTTCCTATGTTCATAAAGAAAGGTGATATAATAAAGGTTGATACAAGAGACGGGAGTTACGTGGCAAGGGTGTAATCTTAAAAATTGAGGAGGGATAAGAAATGGTGGACAACGATGAAAAGGAAGAATATCCTGAGGAAACAATAGGTGAGATACATGTTTCAGATGATGTTTTGATAGATATTGCTTGTACGGCTCTTACAAAAGTGGATGGCATCTCCCTTCCATCTAAGAAGAATTTGAAAAGATTGAAGAAAGATATCAAGTTGGAACGACAAGAAGAAGGAGTATCTTTCAAGGTGGAGGTTAGGATCTTCTATGGGCAAAAGGTTAAGGATGTTGCAAGGGCGATCCAGAAGACCATAATGGAGGAGGTTCATACCTATACAGGTGAGAACATAACCTACGTTGATGTGTACGTTAGAGATATCGTTTCGGAGAAAGAAGATGTAGAAAAAGAGGAAGAAAAGGGGTCTTAATCATGAAGCATTTTTTAACTGGAATATTGCTAACCATAGCTGTGCTACTCCTGATCGTAGGAGTAGTAAGTTTGATAAACGGGAAAGGAGCAGCACGAGTATTTACTTTGTTCTTCACAGCCGAAAGCATATATTACGTGTTCTTGAGAGCGTTATGTATAGGAATAGGAGTATTTCTACTCTTTTATATACTTTACCTTTCTTCAACTGAACGGTACATCTCTGGGAAAGATCTGGACAACGGAAAATATAAGCTCTCTATATCAGCGTTATCCAAACACGTGCTCTTGAAGATTAAAGCATACGATTGGCTAAAAGTTCATGGGGTAGAATTCGGTTCTCTAAAGGGAACTCCAGTTTTAAGTTTATATGTGAAAATAAAGCCTGGCAATACCTTTTCTGATAAGATCGGAGAATTAGTAACCGATGTATCCAATGATCTAAGAGATAATTTTAACATCGCTGGGTTGAAGATAAATCTTTATGTAAAAGATATACTAAGCGAAACAGAACAAACAGGTGATAAGAATGGGCATGAGAAGGATGCGGGAAGCAATCCTTCAAACACTTTATCAACATGAATTTTCGAAAGACGAGGATATTTCAAGGCTTTATGATTACAGTATAGAATTCATCAAGTTAAGATCTGATCTTACACAACTTGGTAGAAAGTATGTGCGGGAAATCCTCAGATTCGAGAAAGAAATAGATACCCTGATAAATGAATTCTTACTCAATTGGAGGTTAGAGAGATTGAGTATAGTGGATAGGAACATTCTTAGAATGGGTGCTTATGAGCTGCTTTACGTGGATAATATTCCTGTCCAAGTAACCCTTAATGAGATGGTGGAGATAGCCAAGAGGTATGGGACTGAAAATAGTGGGAAGTTCGTCAATGGCATATTGGACAGGATAGCTAAGTCAAAGTGCCCCAGGGACAAGTTTCTTCTGTGAGGTGGGATGATGGACCTCTTAGGAAAGCCTGTAGCAGATGCTATATTTGAGAAACAGAAACCTAAAATAAAAGAGATGCTTGCGGGAGGTGTCGTTCCTAAGATTGCCGTTATAAGAACGATGAACGATGAACCTTCAGTGAGATATTTTAATTCCATAAAGAAGAAATTTGAGAAATACGGATGCGAATGTTATGCTATAACAAAAGAATTGCAGAATACTTATGATCTGAAAGAAGAATTGAGAAGGTGCAGTGAAGACGATAGTATCCATGGAGTATTAGTTCAAAGACCACTTCCTAAAACAGTAAATGTAGTAGATACCCTTGGTGTACTATCTCCTCAAAAAGATATTGAGGGATTGACTCCTTACAACTTAGCTAAACTCTTTACAAACAAAGAGTTTTTTACACCCTGCACGGCAGAAGCAGTTATAGAATTGCTGGAATACTACGGTGTAGAAATGGAATCCAGAAGAGTCGTGATCCTTGGAAGAAGTATTTCCGTTGGTAAACCTCTTACTCTGATGTTTTTAAATCGCAATGCCACTGTAACAGTGTGTCATTCCCGAACAGAAGATATCTCTTCTATTACGAAAGAAGCAGATATATTAGTATCTTCTGTAGGAGTTGCTCGATTCGTGAAAGATTATATGGTAAAGAAAGGCAGTGTGATCATAGATGTGGGAATGAACTCGAAGAATGGAAAGCTGGTAGGTGATGTCGATTACGAAGAAGTCAAAGATATAGTATCGATGATCACGCCTGTGCCTGGGGGGGTTGGGCCAGTTACGGTTGCCGTTCTATTGAAAAATCTGGTAAAGGCTGTGGAGATGAATATTCATGACTGATTTCTTTACAGTTTCTCAGGTTACGAAACACATATCTATGTTGATAGATTCGGATAAAACATTGAAAGGTATAAGAGTAAGAGGAGAAATAAGTGGTTGGAGTGTGAGAGGTCCTCATGTCTATTTTGGTCTGAAGGATGAAAATGCTTATATCTCTTGTGTTTATTTCGGTATGGGACCATACGTGAAAGATATCTACGACGAGGGTATGCTGGTGGATGTTGAAGGAGATATCAGAGTGTATGCAAAAAGAGGAGTGTATCAACTATACGTAAGGAGGATGCAAAAGAAAAGTACTATAGGAGAACTCTATGAGAGGTTTGAAAGACTAAAGAGGCAATTGGAAAGAGAAGGTATATTTGCCGTAGAAAGAAAACGTTCTATACCATATATGCCCAAAAATATAGGAGTTGTAACTTCGAGAGACGCTGCAGCATTCCAGGATATATTGAGATCTTTAAGCGAACGCGGCTCAGGAGCGAATGTCTATCTCTTTCATAGTGCAGTTCAAGGGGATATGGCAAAATATGAAATAGTGGATGCCATAAGACGTGCGAATGCCTATAGCAACCTGGATGTCCTTATACTCGCTCGAGGGGGAGGCTCAATCGAAGATTTGTGGCCTTTCAACGAAGAGATAGTTGTTAGAGCGATATCATCTTCTAATATACCTGTAGTTACAGGCATTGGACACGAGACGGATATAACGCTTTCTGACCTTGCAGCCGATAAACGTTGTCATACTCCGACGGAAGCAGCGGAGTGTATAACACCTAAAAGAACAGAATTGATGGGAATAATAGATATGAAGATGAATGCTATAAATAATGTGATGAACCGACGTATAGATGCAATCGAGCAATACATTAAAGGGCGATTCGATAAGCTCATAAGATTTGATCCACTACTCATCTTGAAACATAGAGAACAGATATTGAACGAAAATATCCAGAGATTGAAAAAAGCCGCTGCAAATATGCTCGCTATGAGGGAAACTATGTTATCTACACAAGGCATCAGATTGGTATCTGCTTCACCGATTCATCGTCTCATTACGATAGAAACGGATATCTTACGGATTAAAAAAGGGTTAGTGAAGGCAATAGAAGATATATTGAGTAAAAGAATTGGTTTGATGGAGAAAGCAGAAGCAGAATTGAATGCGTTGAAACCAGGTAATGTTATGAAGAGAGGATATGCCATGGTAAGAGACGCTTCTGGAAAGATAATATCTACGGTAAATGCTGTAGAGGTAGGAGATATGGTAGATGTTGGTCTTTACGATGGTCATTTTGATTCCGAAGTGAAGGAGAAGTGGTATGGAAGAAAAGAAGTCTTTTGAGGAATACGTTCAACAACTAAATGACGTTCTGAATAAGTTGGAAAAGGGAGATACGGAACTGGAAGAATCGGTTAATTTGTTTCAACAGGGAGTAAATTTGTATAAAGAATGCAAAAAACTCATAGAAGAATCTAAGATAAAGGTAACGGAAGTGATGAAAACGCTGGACGAATCTGAAGGGGAAAAAGATGAAGTGGAACGTACGTGAAGACCCGAATCTATATAGAAAGATAAAATTACTGGATATAGATTCCTTGAAACGAATGGCGGAGGAAATAAGGCAGTATATAATTGAGGTGGTATCTCAGAAAGAGGGACACCTCGCTTCAAATCTGGGTGCCGTAGAATTGACCCTGGCACTTTACAAGGTATTCGATCTGGATAAAGACCTCTTTGTGTGGGATGTCTCACATCAGTGTTATACTCATAAGATTCTGACGGGTAGGGCAAGAGAGTTCAAAACTATTCGAGATCTCAACGGTCTTTCGGGTTTTACATCTCGAAAAGAAAGTAGATTCGATGTATTCGGTGCTGGACATGCAAGTACATCGATAGCAGCAGGATATGGCTTTGCTACTGCAAGGGATCTCCTAAAAGAAACTAACAAGATCATAATGGTAATAGGCGATGGAGCATTGGCGGGAGGTATGGCTCTTGAAGCATTGAATCAATT
>QNAT01000123.1 GCA_003641555.1 Thermotoga sp. | reverse complement strand
GGGCTGCTACTGCAGGTGGTATTGTTAGATGGTTCAGGGATCAATTCGGTAGTAAAGAACGAGAAGTCGAAAGAGAATTGAATATATCAGCTTACAGGATCTTAGACGAACAGGCGGCAGATGTTCTTCCCGGTTCAGAAGGCATTTTATTGCTGCCGTATTTTATGGGAGAACGTTCCCCAATATGGGACCCTGATGCAAAAGGGACCATAATAGGTTTGACACTGTATCATACGAGAAAGCACATATACAGAGCGATCTTAGAAGGCGTTGCATATTCCTTGCGTCACAACATAGAAGCAGGGTTGGAAAGTGGCCTGGAGATAGCAGACGAATGTATTATGGTGGGAGGAGCTACGAGATCCAGATTGTGGATGAAGATATTCTCAGATGTAACTGGATATCCGATAAAAACCATCGTTCAAAACGTAGAGGCACCTTATGGAGATGCTTTACTGGCTGGTGTTGGTACAGGTGTCCTCGATTCTTACCAAAGGATAAAAGATTGGGTGAAATTCGATAAAACTATCTATCCTGACAAGAAACTTAAAAAGATATACGATAGGTATTTTGTAGAATACAAAAAAGCCTATGAATCGTTGAAAGAAGTGATGAAAACGTTGGGCGATATAGGTACTATATCGTGAATTGACTAATCGATAGGTCCTATATCAGATATGATCCATCTCAATTTTGGCAAATCTATTTATCTGTGGTTGGAGGCAAAATGATGCCGAAATGCAGATAAAGACGCTAACTCATTGTTATGTTCAGCCACGAATTATCGCTAATTATCATGAAATCTTGTATTAAAATGACATCATCCGACATCTTTTTTACTTTGTGCCTATTTCCTGTATAATATTGTACAGAAGAAAGAAAGGAGGCAAGGAAATGGGTACGCTTTTGAGAAGCAGGCATTTCATAACTACGCAAGAATTCACGAGGGAAGAGATCGATCTGATGTTAGATACCGCTTACGATCTCAAGCTCAAATTTGCACGAGATGAACCTCATCCACTACTTCCCTACAAAACGGTTTTCATGATATTCTACGATGAATCCACGAGGACGAGGAATTCGATAGAAGCAGGAATAACGCAGTTGGGTGGTCATGCTCACTTTCTATCTCCGGACAAAATGCAAATACACCATGGTGAAACTCCTGCAGACACTGCCAAAGTGTTTAGTAGGTTTGGACATGCCATTGCCGTTAGACATTGTCAATTTGGTGTTGGAAACAAGTATCTCAGAGCACTTGCTGAAAGTTCCAGTATACCTGTATTGAATCTGCAAGATGATATTTATCACCCGATGCAGGTCCTTGCTGATATAATGACTATTCAAGAGCACTTTGGGAAGAACCTGCATGGCCTCAAAGTTGGAATTAGCTGGGCATATGCCGAGAGCCATTTAAAACCTCTCTCTGTACCTCAATCCCAGATATTACTCTTCACGAGATACGGTATTGATGTAACACTCGCTTATCCTGAAGGTTTTGATCTCATGCCAGATGTGGTAAAACAGGCCCAAAAAAACGCCGAGTTGATGGGAGGAAAGCTCACGATCACACACAACATGGATGATGCTTTCATCGATGCTGATGTCGTGATCCCTAAGTCCTGGGGTGGCTTCTTTACCATAGATGACCCGATGAAGGCAGGAGAACGTAAAGAAGAGATCATGGAAAGAGTGAGACAGCATACGGATTGGCGCTGTGATGAACGCAGGATGGACATCGCAAGGAAGAATTCGATATATATGCATGCACTTCCTGCAGATAGAGGTAGAGAGGTAGTGGATTCAGTAATAGATGGTCCCCACTCGGTGGTCTTTGATGAAGCAGAAAACAGACTTCACACCGCTAAGGCGGTTATGGTCCTGACTATGGGGGGGCGACCTTGAACGACCTTGCGATCGTCGGAGGCAAGATTTTTGATGGTTTCAACTCATATGATGCCAACATCTACGTAAAAGATAGTAGTATCTCTGCTATCTCACATGATCTTCTCGATGCTGCTGAAGTTTATAATGCAAAAGGACTGTATATCCTACCCGGGCTCATAGACCCACACGTTCACTTCGCACTCAAATTGGGAAAATATACTTCTGCTGATGATTTCGAATCCGGATCGAAAAGTGCGGCATTTGGTGGGATCACTACATTTATAGACTTTTTAGATCCCATCACGGATGCATCTGTGATCAAAAAGGTGTTTTCGGAGAGGATGAAACTCGCATCCACATCTCATATCGATTATTCTTTTCATATGACTATTGCCCATCCCAATTTTCCACCTAAGAAACTTATCCACCGTACACTCGCATTGGGAATAAATAGTATCAAATGTTTCACGACATACAGCACTTCGGATAGGATGACGGAAGATGGCTATATATTCGAACTTCTGGAAGAATCGAGAAAATCTGGTGTTGTTATTTCCTTTCATGCCGAAAATGACTCGATGATAAATCACAGGTTGTCCGAGAAAGATAGTCATTTGCCGAAGGATTTACCCTTCTTTCATCCTTACGAGTCTGAAGCAGAGGCAGCTTCAAGAATAGCTACATTTGCACGGCTAACAGGAGGGCAGGCGTATATTGTGCACAATTCAAGTGGGAGATCCGTTGATATGTTGGTAAATAATGGGAAGCCATCGAATTTACGGCTTGAAACCTGTCCTCAGTACCTGACTATGGATGATTCTGTTTATAGAAAAGGCCCTACTGTTGCTGCTTTACATACACTTGTTCCTCCTCTTAGATCGAGAAGGGATCTGGGATTACTGGGAAAATATTTCACTGACGGTGTATATTCTACAGTTGGAACAGATCACTGCCCGTTTATGAAGGCAGAGAAACTCGAAAACATGAATGATCTTGATCATATGCCAAATGGAATAGGCGGAGTTGAGACTTCCTTTTCCATCCTCTACAACCAGTTCGTGCGTACTGGATTCATGACGTTAAACGCACTGGTAAGAATGCAGAGTGTTAACGTTGCCGATACATTTGGCCTAACACAAAAGGGGTGTATATCACCAGGAGCAGATGCAGACCTTGCCCTCCTCGATCCGAACAAAAAATGGGAGGTCACGATCAATTCGTTGCATACGCGAGCGGATTACACACCATACGAGGGAATGAAACTAATCGGGAAATTCGTCTCTACACTGGTTAGAGGAAAATTCGTCATAAGAGATGGTGAATTCTCAGGAGAGCAAAAGGGTCAATTCATCGAGAGGAGACCTGTATTTTGGCATACACATTAGGGAATGCCATGATCTTCACGGGCTCGAAATTGTTAGATAAGGGCTATGTAAGCTTTGATAACGGTAAGATCATCGAAGTAGGCCCGATGGATTCCTTTTATGGTCATGTAGATCGCGATCTAAACAGTATGCTCGTTATGCCCGCATGGATAAACGCACATACGCATGTTTATTCTACCCTGGCAAGGGGAATGAGTGTAGAATTTCATCCCATTTCCTTTACACAAATACTTCAACAATTGTGGTGGAAGATGGATCGACTTCTTGGGGCAGAAGAAATAGGTATCAGTGCCCTGGTCGCCGCTTGCGAGTTCATTCATAACGGTGTTGCTGTGATCTTCGATCACCATTCCAGCCCTGGATACGTTAAAGGATCGCTTGAAATACTCAAACGAGAAATAGTTAATATCGCAGGTATGCGTGGTGTTTTTTGCCATGAAACCAGTGACAGAGATGGGGTACAGATGGAATCCATAGAAGAAAACGCCAACTTTTATGAAGAAAACAGAGAGAGCAGGTGTGTATCTGGAATGATGGGACTTCATGCCTCTTTTACCTTAAGTGATGAAACGCTTGACATTGCTTCTAAGGTGTGTAACGGAAAGATTCCCATCCACGTGCACGTTGCTGAGGGGCGAGAGGATGAATCCGACTCTATCAATACCCATGATGCTGAGATCATACAAAGATTCAATCGCCACAGATTACTCATTCCAGATTCGATATACGCACACTGCATACATATAAGTGACGGCGAGATCGATATGATCTCTAAAAGCAACGGGTTCATTGCCGTAAATCCCCAATCCAATATGAACAACGCTGTAGGTATTCCAAATTTGCATAGATTTAAGAAGAGTGATGCAAAAGTTGTGCTCGGGAACGATGGTTTTGGTTTTTCTCCTTCCTTTGATATGAGACTTCTGGCATTGAGTCAGAAACATCTATTGGGAACGCCGACCGCTTTTTCACATTCTGATCTGAGAAGGATTGTTGAGAATACTTACGAATTGGCTTCTCATCATCTGAAGGAACGATTTGGAAAGATCGAGAAAGGCTACGCCGCTGATATCATGGTGGTGAATTATCTCCCTCCCACACCAATGACTTCTGAGAACTTCTACGCTCACCTATTCTTTGGCATCACAGAATCCGCGGTCGATTCGCTATATATCGCTGGTAAACCTGTAATGTGTAATGGTGAGATAAAGACCCTCAACGAGAGGGAGATCAAAAGAAAAGCACGTAAAATTGCTAATGCACTCTGGGAAAGATTGTAACCGGAGAAAATGGAGCAGAGCAAATTGGAGTCGGATCTTTTCACAATGATATCCTTTCTGGAATTCTCAAGTTGAGTTAAATCGCCACAGAGAAAAACCATAACAATAAGAGATAAGAGAATAGTTTTTATGACTATACTAATACCATTATTCGTGGCCAATAAGATTTCGTAATGCCAGCTTAAATCCGTTATCTCAACGGAATATCTTATCTCCTTGTGGGTAAAAGAAATTGCCAACCTGTCTGCCGTGCCCACGACACAGGCTGTTAGCTACTGCACATCAATTATGGTGTTTCCGCTTCGTCCACCAGCCGTTTCCATAATGATTCAACATTTAATTTCTATGTCTAATTTTCCGTACTGCACTTCATAGACTCGTAGGGCACGGTAGATTGTTTCTCACTCCCACCAGAGAGTTTTGCCCATTTCAATTTGACTAAGAT
>QNAT01000122.1 GCA_003641555.1 Thermotoga sp. | reverse complement strand
TCTTATTGCTGCCCTCAACTACAATTATCGTTATTTCACCCTTGTTATCATATCCTATTGCAATTCGAGCTGCCTTAGTTTCATCTACATCTGCAGGAAATATAGTTGGAACTACTCCAATTTCTTTTATTATACCACTTTCACGTATCTCTGGAAAAAATTCCTCTTTTTCTAAAATATCAGGGGTCAACACATCTTTCCCATCTTTTAACAACATAGTGCCGCCTTGAATTGCCTTATAAACATTAGGAAATTCATCACTCAGGATATATTCAACGACGTTGTTACCCGATTGGATGTTTTCTATGAGGGTGCTCAATTCCATATCTTCTTCATACTTTCCATCCAGGGAAACGATAAAACCGTTTTGAGGTATTTCCAGGTTGCCGCCTATCTTGTAACTCCTTATCTCCTTACCGACGATACAGAACTCATATCTATTGGGAACTTCTGGTGTAAATCGAAAAGTTCTATTTGCTTCTTTTACACCAAAATATCTTGTGTAGATCGAGATATCTTTCATCTTGTTTACTGCAAAATCTTTCAGCCATTTTCCATGAGGGAAGAGAATAGCCGTATCTTTCATCGATATCCGGGCAACTTCACATCTATTATCTTCATGTATTAAAAAAGCACCTCTGTTGTACAGAGGAGGTAATATTACATTTCCGTTATCCACAAGCAATCCGTAAGCTTCACCCCAATTCGTATTGTGAGAAATGATATCTCCCTCTTCCATAGTGAAGAAAGAGGTGTTAAAAACAAAAGGGGATAGGATTTTGTAACTCACATCAGACAGCACGTCTACGTTTGCAACACCAACGATGTCTTTGGATGGTATGACACCATCGAAATCATCATTTATAGGATCGAATCTACTCCCATTGTAGACTTTTATATATCCTTTTACTCTTAATCTGTCGATGACATTCAATATTTCCTCCCGAAATGCTCTGTTCGGATGTTCGAAATGCCAGATGCCATCTCTTATCCATACCTTACCTTCAGAAAAAGCCTTTCTCAAAATGTAATTTGTGATAGATTTTTCACTTATCAGATATTCCCCTTCAGAGGTCTTCATCGGTTTCTTTATTCCGATATTGTCGTGTACATTGTAATAGCACACAACCGATACGTTATCCCTTCCTTCTTCCATTGCCTTTTCATATCTTATTTGAGCCACATCGGTAAGGCTTCGATGTATATTTACTTTATCTAATAAAGCAAAATGTAGGGCTTCCGGACCTTCTATATCTATTATCTTATAGAAAGTACTTTCTCCGTTTTCCCATTCGTACTTATTATTTTCTAAAGTTATAGTATTTCTCAAATGATCATGAACTCCTCATCAATTTTATTGGACTATTGTGTAAAACCACTATGTCAATCTATTTTTGATCCATGATGGTCATTCACTTTTGATCCACCAATCCACTGCCTCCGTTACATTATATCATCGAGAATATGTTCGTCGATCAATTTGTTTAGCAACACAATGACATTATGATCATTTCTTTTGTCTTGATACAAGTCAAACACACCAAAGAAAACATTAAATTGCCATAAAGACTTAATAGATGTTAGATTATATCGGCCACGAATTAGCACTAATCATCACGAATCAATTTTGCATTCCTCATTTACCCATCTAACATCAATGCTTTCTATGAGCGCAAATTTCGTATAGCCTGTTTAATACTAATAATCTCAATTTGCAAGTCATTTGATGAGGTAGTATAATAGTGTGAAAATGTTAGGCTACCTAAAAGGTGATGAAACGATGGAAGTTGATAATATCGTCAAAGAGTTGATTTCGACTGAAGAAGATGCCAGAAAACTCGTTAACAGTACAGAGAAGAAATCGAGAAGCCTCATAATCACTGCTGATAAAGAAGGCAAACAGTTGTTTGATTCCAGGGTAAAACAAGCTAAAGAATCTGCTGAAAACATCATTGAAAAAGCAAAATCAGAGGCAAAAGAACGAGCAGATGAGATGATGAATAAAGCCCTACGAGATGTTAAAGAACTTAAAGATAGCTATTTACAAATAAAAGATGCAGTAATTTCAAAGTTTGTCCTGGAGATCCTTGAAGGAAAAAATGGCAAGTAATTTGATGACATTTTCTGGTGTCAGTGCTAAACTGGCTGCCATGTCAAGAGATCTTCTCAAAAAAGAAGATTACGAAGCTTTGATGATGGAAACTTCAGTTTCGGGTGTTGCGATCTATCTTCAAAAGACTCCCATGTACTCAGAAGCTCTAAATGGAATAGAGATCGAGCAACTTCATAGAAGGGATATCGAAATAATCTTAAAGGCGGATTACATCAAAGATATTGAAAAATTTATAACTTTTATGGTAACACTGGACAAATCTATTGTTAAATCTCTTTTTATGAGGCATGAAATTGAGAACCTAAAACTCGCAATAAGAAATGCATTGATCGAAGTAGAGGCAAAGAAAACGGTTCAGTATTTAAAGAGTAAGTTTTACGACTTAGGTAATCGTGCATTGATCGATCCGATCAAGGTAGCCTTATCCTCAGGAAGGGAAGAGATACTTAGCAATCTGGAAGATTCCCCTTATTATGGAGTTATAAGGAATGTATTCGTAAGTCATAGGGAACCTGATATGAATGTAATAGGAGTCATTGAGAACGCTCTTGATAAATGGTTTTTACCGAAGTTCTTAGAGTCTATGAAGAAGATGGGGCCTAAGAATTATATAATAGGAAAAAGGATGATAGGACAGCGTGTGGATTTGATAAACCTGGAATGGATCGTGCGTGTGAAGAAATTCTACGCGCTCAGGCCAGAAGAGATATACAACTCTATCATACCTGTATACTTCAGGTTGAATACCGAGTACCTTCGTCAACTCTGCGAGGCTCGAAACGTAAAAGAATGTTTAAACATGATCATGGAGGGCCCTTACGGGGAAGATTTTGAGGGTTTAAGCGATGATAATGAACTTCCTCACAGGATAACTGAAAGAGTGAGGAGGTTGCTCTACAGAGAAGCTAAAAGATCTCTTCTCGTGTTTGGCAGTTTCTCTATTGCCTCTTTCTTTCATTATTTTTATTTGAAAGAATATGAGATAATGGATATAATATCCATTATAGAAGGTGTAAGATATAAGATAAAACCTGATGAGATAAAGAATTATCTTATAAGAACTTTTTGAGGTGAGGATATGGCAGTAGTCGAAATGGAGAATGTAACATTTGCCTTTCCAAGAGAAAAATTAGAAACAGTTCATGTGAACCTCATATCCTCCGGGGCATTTGAACCGATATCTTTCCGAGAAATCATTAATCCAGATCTTTTGGATGCTTTATCTACTGAAGAAAGTAATCCATATCAAGAATTGTACAAAGAAATGATGGACTTCTTAAGAATGACGGGCTATGAACCTCCATTTGATGAGAGATATGTTGATCTGAACGAACCGTTCAACATAGACAATACCATCAGAAAATTTCAACTTATGAACGAAGGTATACGAGATTTCTTCAATAGAAAGAATGAATTGAATAAAAACCTTCAGACTTACAACAATGTTCTCTTCCATGTAAATCTACTTGCGGGATTGGATGTTGAACTCAACGATTTTGCCGAACTGACAAGGATAAATCTCCTCTTCGGAAGAGTCCCGATTAGAAATTATGAAACTCTTGTTGAATCTTCGCTCAAGGTTCCGATTCTTATCCTTGAGCTGAGCAGGGATAAGAATAACTCGCGGATCTTTGTTTTCACTACCCCGGATTTTCTGGACGATGCTTATAAAATCCTTAAATCTGCTTATTTTGAAGAAGATAGTCTCCCAGTCGATCAAAGGGGTACCCCATATGAAATAAGGGAAAGAATGGAATCCCTGATCGAAATTACCAAACTATCCATAAGGGAAAACGATTTTGCAATTAAAAAAGTCCTGTATAGTAACAAAGAATTCATTGACAAAGTCTATCCTATTGTCTTGATCCGCAAGAGAACATACGACCTTGCCAGTTTCAATAGTTTCACACCTGATAAGAATCTATGCTTTTTGAGTGGCTGGATGCCAGGAGAAGATGCTGAGGTTTTGGAAAAGAAAATGGATAAAGACGTTTTGGTGATAAACAAGCCTGCTGAGGAGGTAAAAAAGGAAAAGGCAATTGATATACCAGTTAAACTTAAAAATCATGGTGTTATCTTCAAAGGATTTGAATTCATAACTGATATGTTCGGTACACCAAATTACAACGAGATAGATCCCACACCATTCATCACGGTATTCTTTATACTCATGTATGGATTTATGCTTGGAGATGTTGGGCATGGTTCCACACTCCTTCTTTTCGGATATCTTATGTACAGACGGCGTTTCCAGAAAATGGGTGTGGTGATAATGTCTGCTGCACTTTCGTCGATTTTCTTTGGCTTCATGTATGGTTCCATATTCGGTTTCGATTGGATCCCGACTCTGTGGATAAAACCCATATTGAAGATAAATCAATTGTTGGTTATTTCGATATACTTTGGAATAGGAATGATAAATTTTGGAATGGTACTGAACGTTATCAATGGATTCAGACAAAGGAATTGGGAGAAGGCAATTTTCAGTGCTGAAGGAATTGCCGGATTGATTTTTTACAGCACTGCAATTTTAACTGGTTCGTTTTACCTCGTGAAAGGAAAAATTCCCTTCAATAAGGCACTTTTAGGAGGCATACTCCTGGTATCTTTGATATCCATGTTTTTGAAAAAACCTTTTGGTCAGATCATTTCACATGAGAAAAAGATATCTTTACCAAATGGATTTTTGGTCGAATCAGGATTTGGCCTTTTTGATGCACTCATTCGGTTTTTGAGTAATACATTATCATACGTTAGGCTTGCGGCATTTGCTTTAACCCATGAAATCTTGTTTTTGGCATTCTGGACGATGACCTTGATGGTCTTACCAGCTCCTGGTGGTGGAATATGGGCGACATTTATTTTTCTCATTGGGCAAATCATACTCGTCGGGCTTGAAGGCCT
>QNAT01000121.1 GCA_003641555.1 Thermotoga sp. | reverse complement strand
GAGTTTACCTCCTGTCCGATTCGCCAAAGGCGAATGATATTATGGAACTCCGTTCCATCGGACAGGTTTAAAAACCTGTCCCTACGATTTTTCTGAAACGATCGCACCTTAACATTCTATTTTCAAATACCTTTGTTTTACAACACCCTGTTATGTTCATTTCTTTTGTCTTGATACAAGTCAAACGAACCAAAGAAAACATTAATTAAAATAATAGATCTTAAAATTCAAAAGAGATAATGTTCCAGTCGATAATAAGATGCTATAATATATAACTGAAATGAGATACAGATTGATAGTGACAGATATAGATGGAACTCTGGTTGATAATGAACGTCAAACCTCTCCCAGAACTAAGAAAATTCTAAGAGACGCAGTGAAAATGGGTATTGGTGTTTCATTGGCTACAGGAAGAAAAAAAGATTCTGCCATGCAATTTGCAGAACAACTCGACATCTTCTATCCGATGATCTTGTATAATGGAGCAAAGATATACGATCCTGTCCTGGATAGATATCTATACGAAAGGTTTTTAGATCACAGGGTATCTGTGAAGGCCCTCGAGGTCCTGGATGCTCTTTATCCTTCCCTTAATGCAATTGCATATGATAATGAAAATGCCTATGTAAGAGAAAAGAACAACGTGATAAGACGATACATGGAAAAAGATAAGGTTGAATGTATTGAAGTGAATAACTGGCATAAAATACTGAATGCACCACTTGTGAAGATACTCGTAATAGGGATCAGAGATATGCTGGATAAATATGCATCCGATCTGAGAAAAGAATTGAGAGATCCCAATCTCGTGAACTCAGAATCTAATTATCTGGAGATACTTCCTGAAGGGGTTTCGAAGGGAATAGCGTTGAAAAAGCTATGCAATATCCTGAATATTCCCCTTAGTGAAGTCGTTGCATTTGGTGATAACGAAAACGATATCGAAATGTTGAAATATGCAGGCCTGGGAGTAGCAGTTTCTAATGCCAATCCAAAGCTGAAAGAAGTAGCGGATTATGTAACGACTTCCAATACAGATGAGGGAGTGTACAGGGCAGTAAAGAAATTCATCAAAATCGTAGGATCAGCAGCAGAGGCACAGAGAAAACATTGATGAGTAGATGGGTGAATGAGTGATGTTAGGTGATTTGTGATAATTAGTGTGAGTTCGTGGCTAAAAACACAATTAAGGGAGGTGAGTATGAAAATTGGATATAGAAGAGTTTATCCTTGCTATAGATCAGGGTACGACCAATACGAAAGCATTTCTGATAAATAGAGAAGGTAAGATCGTGAGATCAGCTCAACGAACCTTTAAACAATATTATCCCAGGCCAGGATGGATAGAACACGCACCAGAGGAGATATGGAGCAGTGTGATGGAGGTAATACAAGAAGTATTGGAAGGGAATATATATTTAGCAGCAGTAGGTATAACCAATCAGCGCGAAACGACTATAGTTTGGGATGGAATAACAGGTAAACCTGTATACAATGCGATAGTCTGGCAGTGCAGGCGTACAGCTATTTTATGTGAAGAAATGAGAGCGAGAGGAATGGAAGAAGAGATACGCTCCAGGACAGGCCTGACATTGGACCCATATTTTTCTGCTACCAAGGTGAAATGGATACTGGATAATGTCGAAGAAGCAAGAAAATTAGCCGAGGATAAAAGGTTGCTCTTCGGTACCGTCGATTCATGGCTCCTGTGGAAACTCACTGGTGGCAGTGTGCATGCGACGGATCATACCAACGCATCCAGAACCATGTTGTTCAATATAAAGGACCTTAAATGGGACGAGAAGATCCTCTCCATTATGGATATACCTCCTTCCATGTTACCAGATGTCCATCCTTCATCATACGAATTTGGTAAGACAGTGGAAATAGGAAGACTCCCTAAGGGAGTCCCTATTACTGGTATAGTGGGCGATCAGCAAGCCGCTCTCTTCGGTCATCGCTGTTTTAATAAAGGAGAGACGAAGGTTACATATGGCACCGGGTCTTTCATACTCATGAACGTGGGTAGGGATATGATGGTTCCTAAAAAAGGCCTATTATTTACACTGGCAGCTTCCACCGAGAAGGAAATAGACTACGCAATAGAAGGTAGTTCTTTTATCGCAGGAGCTGTGATACAATGGTTGAGAGACAACATGGGATTCATAAAAGATTATTCTGAATCGGAGAAAATTGCAACTGCCGTATCCTCAACGGAAGGTGTATATTTCATACCAGCCTTTGTGGGATTAGGTGCTCCATACTGGAAACCTGATATCAGAGGTGCTATCTTCGGAATAACACGAGGCACTAAGAGAGGGCATATAGTTCGTGCTGCTCTGGAATCCGTGGGATATCAAGTGTTGGATATAATAGAAACGATGAGATCAGACTATGCTGTGAAGATCCCATATATAATGGTAGATGGTGGAATGACGGACAACAAGTTCTTGATGCAATTCCAGACTGATATAATCAACATACCGATTCGAAAAACAGGAATAAAAGAAGTAACAGCAATGGGTGCTGCATATCTGGCAGGTTTGAAAGTCAGGTATTGGGCATCTAAAGATTCTTTAAGTGCTTTACGATATAATAGCAAAGATTTTGTGCCTGATATGGATGAAAGTGAGAGAGAAAAATTATATAAGGGATGGAAAGATTCGATCAGAAAATTGTTAAATGAACGAGGTGATGAATAGTATGGTAAATGCTTCGGCAGCGAAAGATTTCCTACGAAAAGATCGTATGCCAACAGTATGGTGTCCTGGTTGTGGGAACGGCATAATTCTTTCCTCATTTTTAAGAGCTGTAAAGGAGTTGAATTTGATGAAGAGAGAAGTTGCTGTCATATCTGGTATAGGATGTTCATCAAGGGCTACAGGTTATATAGACTTCAATACGCTTCATACACTTCATGGCAGAGCTATAGCGTTTGCAACAGGCGTGAAGATGGTAAATCCTTCCCTTAGAGTTATAGTCTTAACTGGTGATGGGGATGCTCTGGCAATAGGAGGGAATCATTTCATACATGCGTGTAGAAGGAATATTGATCTCACCGTTATCATATTTAACAATAGGATGTACGGCATGACAGGAGGGGAATTTTCTCCAACAACTCCTGAGGGAGATTTTTCTACCACGAGTGTCTACGGTAATATAGATCCACCGTTTGATGTAGTAAACCTTGCAAAGGCCGCTGAAGCTACTTATGTAGCAAGGAGTACAGCATATCATCATATGTTAACTACTAAATATATAAAAGAAGGTATATTGCACAAAGGTATATCTGTTATTGATGTATTCACTCCCTGTCCTACGTACTATGGTAGATACAATTTATCTTCCAAACCAACAGATATGTTATTTTATCTCAGAGATCATGCAGTTATGAATACAAAGGCGCAGGCGATGTCCAGAGAAGAGTTGAAAGATAAGTTCATCATAGGAAAATTTGTCGATATAGAGAGAGAAGAATACACGGAGCGTTATGCGAAAATAATAGAACGAGCGAGTGAGGTGAGAGAATGAAGGCAAAAAAGCCTCGTATATACGGTATAAGGCTTGGAGGTGTGGGTGGACAGGGTAACGTTGCCCTGGGGATCATCTTTGCCAATGCCCTTGCTGATGCTGGTAAGTGGGTAGTGCAAACCCAGAGCTACGGTGCACAGGTAAGAGGTGGTTTGACGAAGAGCGATATCATAGTATCAGATCAGCCTATAAACTTCCCGGAAACAGAAAGTATAGATGTCCTTCTATGTTTGCATCAAATGGCTCTCGATGTGTTTGCAGAGGATATGGATGGTAATGCCATATTGATCCTGGATACTACGTATGTTCATTCTATTTCTTCAGTGGTGGAAAGAATAACGAGAAGAATAATAGAGATGCCAATATCTCAGATGTCTGTAGAAAAATTCAGTAATAGGATGTTTGCAAACTCCATAGCCTTGGGTATACTCACGAGGAGTTGTAAAAATGTTGTGGATAAAGAGCATGTAAAAAATGCTTTGATAGACCATTTCAAAGGTAAATTCGTGGAAGAGAATAAAAAGGCTTTTGAACTCGGATATGAATCTGTAGCAAATATTTCATTCTTGTTATAGATTTGTAAAACTGTAAGGACGAACGAACATTTGCCCCTACAATTTCATCGAACAAGTCTAAAGATCGGAGGTTAAGACAGTATCTATGGATAAAATATATGAATTATCCCAGAGGGCAGAAGAGTACAATACGAAAGTGATGTCTTTGTACTACAACGATTTCTCAGATCCAGCTGCAGAAAACAAGAGAGCGGCTGTAATGAAAAACTATCCTGAACTATATTCCTCAGATACAGTATTTTTTCTGAAGGACCTCAGAGATAAGGTAATCAATGATGAAAAACGCATTACCGAATATCTACTGCATTTTGTGGTGAGAAATCTGCTTGATTTCAACGTTTCTTCTCAATATGGAAAACTCATTGAATCTCAAAACACCAAAGTAATGGAAATAGAAGATAAGAGCATACCTTTTAGACAATTACCTATCTTGATCTCAACCACTCCAGATAGGATGTTGAGAGAAAAATACGATCATGCCTTTTCAGATCTACTTAAACAATACGAAGATGATTATGTATTTATTGTAGAGAAACAATTCAAAATGGCAAAAGAATTGGGATACAAAAATTACATTGATATGGTAATTGATATCAAGAAAATAGATGTAACGGAAGTAAAGGAAAATGCGGAAAGATTTTTGAAAGAGACTGAAGAAAGCTACAGCACACTCTTAGAATATTTCGCTGAAAAATACTTGCAAATGCGCTCAAAAGATATGACACAGGCGGATATGAACTACTTACTGCAAGGACAACGGTTCAACAAGTTATTTACTATTGGTAGATTAATGGATACTGTAAAAAAGACCCTTTTGAGCATGGGTATAGATATGGATTCTCAGAAGAACATAACCTTAGATGTGGAAGACAGAAAAATGAAATTTTCTCGTGCATTTGTAACCCCAATTCGTATACCTTC
>QNAT01000120.1 GCA_003641555.1 Thermotoga sp. | reverse complement strand
GGGACGGGAGTTTACCTCCTGTCCGATTCGCCAGAGGCGAATGATATTATGGAACTCCGTTCCATCGGACAGGTTTAAAAACCTGTCCCTACGACTTTTTTGAAACGATCTTATCTTAACATTTTGTTTTCAAATACCCCTATATCATGTTCATTTCTTTTGTCTTAATACAAACCAAACGAACCAAAGAAAAGATCAAGGCTAATACGAAATTTGCTAAAATTCTTCATAAAAATATTGAAAATGGGTGGACTCGCTTCGCTCAGACAGTATCATTTTCTTAACACATTTTTCCTCGAATTTCTTAACGCAAATTTCGTAATGCCGGTTTAAATTCAGAAACAACTCCATCTTGCATTATACTTTATTTAATGTTTTCTCTGTGTCTCCGTGGCTCCGTGGCCGACCCTACGAAGTTCCATAATGTTATTCACCTGCGGCATGATAATTCATTTACTCTCTATGCTTTTTTTTGTCTTTTCTATCAAGCCGTCTATGTTCGGATAGTTCGGTGCAAGTTTCTTTATCCTTTCATATTGCAGCAGTAATAAGGCATTATCCTTTACAGCCTTTGCCATATTCACCAGGACTTTGAGAGCTTTTACTTTTACTTCTGTGCTAAGGGTGGAACTCGAGGCTATGGTATCGAGCTCATCGGATATCCTCTTGAACTCCGGATCGGCAGATATGTTTTCTCTCATTCCTTTCAAGGCAAGCAAGGCAAATCTTTCTTGTAAACCCTGTATTTGTGTAATATAGAATTCGTTTCCCATTTTCTTCTTGAGTGTATTCAATTGTACGACATAATCTGTCCTCTCTGTTCCAGTAGCAATGCGAGATAACGCCAACAGACTTTTTATCTCTCCTACTTTATTAGATGTCTTTCGATAGAATGAGAGAAGTATTTTCGTGGGTTCTACTCTGAGCGTCTGTGGGATATTCTCATTCTCCGCAAATCTTTCAACTTTGTCTAAATCAGAACTGAAATTCGAGCTCCAGTAGTATTTTCCTTCTTTATCTGTTTTCAAAGAATTGATATCTTCCACGAACTTATTCAGATCCACACCCATAGATTTTTCGTAAAGAGAAGCGATCTCCGCTATTTCATCCTCTATAGATTTAGATGGTCTTAACTTTTTCAATACCTGTAGAGCTGTTAACAGATTAGGATAATCTCTCTTACTCCTCGATAATGCGGCTATAACTTTCCAGGCTTGTTCCCTCGTATTCGTACCAACAGAGGTATCGCCAGCTATACCTGTCAGTTTGGATATCATATTCTTGTACTGATATTCCAGGTATTGTTTAGTTGAAGGTTGAAGGTTTGGATTGCTGAAATATGCATCTAAAATTTTCACCTGTTTTGCATAGTATTTAACAGTTACCTCTGGGTCAGAAGGCACGTAGTAATGCAATTCATTCAATACATAGGAAGAATCGGGATACACAACAAATGTCCTTTTTAGCAAAGATATTTCTGAAGTCTTGAATTGCTTTTGTTCTTTTTGCAGCGACTGGATCAATGACCTCTTCAAAACATAGTCTTTCTTATCTTTTTCTAATTTCTGCTTTGTCTTAAAATAATCGATGGCATTGTTTAATTTCAATCTTTCTTCGCTTAATGCATCTATCTTCTTTGCTGATTTCTTTTCATCCAGCGTTTTCAGTTCCTTATCAATTTCTGATACTCTATCCTGAAGTCTTTTCAGAGAATATCCTTCATATTTCTTCGGATATGCCTTTGATAGTTCTTTCAACCTATCCTCCGTTAATTTTATATTCTCGGGGGTCGGGAGGAAAGATAACCTGGATTTTATAGTGGACAAAAGTGAATCAGTCGCATTTATATAAAGTAAAAGAAATGCAGATGGAATATCCTTCAATGCCCTCGAATAGTCATATTTCTTTGCCAATTCCTCTTTTAATGCTTTTAGTGCCTTTATTTTATCTTCATCCTTTTCTTCCGATGTAGCATTATCGAAAGCATTGAAATATTTAAACGGTGGCCATTTCACTTCGTAGGTAAAATTCATCTGCTTTTTCATTTCATTCAACCACTTCTGGAATTTTCCTATCTGTGCTGCACTGCGAACTTGTTTCAATTTGTCAGGTGATTTTTTCAGCCCCTCTAAGGATGCTACCTGATATTGAGAATACATCTCCCAGAAGTGTTTGTTGAAGTAATCCTCCAGGTCTTTATCGGTTATTTTAGCATATCTATCCAGCATCTTCTCGTATTTCATCTGACGTATAAGTAATTTCTTTATATAACTCTTATACGCATCTATAGAACCATAATCTGCCTCTATAGAAGATTTAGAATAGTTAGAAAGTAGATTGTTAAATCTCTTTTCGAATTCTTCATCAGATACAGCAGGGCCATATAGATCTAAAACAATGAGGAGAAATTTACTATCTATTAACCTTTTGATCACACTGTAATAATACTGGGGCACCTCAAATGCCTTATCTATATCGACTTTACCACGTGCCCTGAGCGAATTGATGTAAAGAGATAGTTCAGAAGAGGCCTCTTCGGTGGTAACAGCATAAGATAATGGTAATACGTTGCCGTTGATCTTCGTAATAACAAGCATGTTGTTATTATCAGCAAGGGCTGTTAATGAACTTATGAACAGCAATGTTATCAATAGAAACGAAATGCCATATTTCATATTCTCACCATCTTTCCTTTATTTGGAAGTCGCCGTTGCAGAAGTAGCAGATTTCAACGTCGTTGTCTCAGTAGTAGATGGAGTAGAAACTGCAGTTTCAGTAGCCCTTGCACTTTCTATCATCTCGATATCGTGTTCTGCTGCCTTTATTTTCTTGTCTATATCAGGATAATTCGGTGATATCATCTTTATCTTTTGCAGATCTGACAGTATGGCATAGGAATTATTCATCGTTTCATCTATATAAACGAGGACTTCGTAGGCAGATAATCTCGTTTTTGTAGCAGCAGTAGTATCCTGTGCAATAGAATTCAGATTGGATTTTATTTCACTTAATATCGGATCAATCTGGCTCTTAAGGTAATTGTAGGTGTTTTCATTTGAGACATATGACTTTATCTGTTCAAAGCGGTTTTCATAATATTTAACTGTGACTTCTTTGTTGTTGGGTTCGAGCGCGTGAAGTTTGGATAGAACAACTGAAGAATACGGCGCCTTTTTGTATAGAGTTTCTAAAACTATCTTGTATTCATCCTTTACCTCCTTTTCTTCTTTCTGTAAATTTCTGGAGTAATCAGCAGCCTTGTCAAGAGTAATTCCTTTTTTACTGAATTCTTCTTTCAAATTCAGATACTTTATCCCGCTTTCCAGAGATAGTTTCTTCATATCCAATTCATTTCTCGTGTTCGTTGAAGCGTTTTCCATTTTCTTTTCTATATCTTTCACCGACTTTTCAAGAGTAGGAATATCAGCAGATTTCATCGTAGCAGGAATCGTTAGAGTGAGAATTCGATATTTGTCTATATCTTCTTTTTGCGCACTGTAATGTTTCTCAAGCAGGTTAAGCACATTCGTGTAAAGAGCGAGTAGCCTATCGTCAACATCGTCTGCTATCGCTTTCTTAGATTGATCCACGTAAATCATATTTCCGATCTTATCTTTGATATCTTCAAGTGCATCGTAGTTTATCTCTGTTGCATCGGTCAATTTCAGGTACTCATCCCACAAAACCAGAACCCCATCCATAATTTCATAACTGAAATTGTGTTTCTTTTTATAGTCATCTAAAAATTTCGAGAATTTTTCATTCTGCAGTTGTTTGGAAATTTCAGAATAAACGGAAGTTGCAGCCTTCAGCTCATCGAATGTATCCAGTTTTAAAAGATCTTCCACCTTTATCACGTGCCAGCCAAATTGGGTTTTTACCGGTCCGACTACATTATCTTTTTCCGCTTTGAACACAGCATCTTCAAATGGTTTTGCCATCTGTCCATGAGTAAACCAGCCCAACTCACCACCATTGTTTTTGGTGGCAGTATCCATGGAGTATTCCTTTGCCAATGCATCGAATGTCTTTTTATCCTTGAGTTCTTTCAATATCTTTTCCGCATCCTCTTTTTTATCCACGAGAATATGTTTTGCCTTTGCCTTCTCATATTTTTCTTTTATCTCCTGAATGTTCTTTTCAAAATACGTCTTCATATCCTCTTCGGTAACAGGGGCAAGGGCATTTACTACCTTATCATGCAGAATAGAAGTCCTAACATCTCTCGTCAATTCTTCTCTGAAACGCTTTTCCGTACCAAACTTGCTGAGTATTGCCTGCTTTTGCTTCGGATCCTTGAAGTATTTATTCACTATAGCATCTACTCTCTGTTCCACTGTCTTTTCATCTATTTCGAAGTGATTCTTAACCCCTATGTACTGGATTAAGTTGGAATTTATCATACCTTTGAGAGTACGTATCCTCAAAGTAGGTTCATTGAAGAGATCGTCTACAGCATAACCAAATTGTTTATATTGACTGATAAGACTATTAACGTTATTCTCCAGATCAGATGGTCTTATCCAATAATTGGCAGAGGTCAATGTGCCATCCATAGAAAAAACTGCTGCATAATCCTCAGGCTCTGGTTTGTATTGAGATGCCTTTTTCTTTCTCACGGGTGTTAAGTAACCCATGATCGACCAAAATGCTATACTCACACCAAAAATGATAACAATCGCCCATATTATCGCTACTTTGTGTCTTACGAAAAAACTTCCTTTCATGCTTTGTTATTCCTCCTTTTTATCGATGATATCCCCGCTGCTTTTCACCTTTCCAGGCATCTTTCCAAAATTTCTATTACTTCGGACTTATTGACCTTGTAAAGGATTATAACACCTTTGGATATGTTTGTTAAGTGGCGAAGATGTATTCTACGAGATATTCTATCTATTATGGTAGGTGAGGTATCATCTTTGAATTTCAACGTCAGCGTATTAGAAGAACCATCCACAGATACCTGTTTTATTTCATTAAAATATGCCATTATTCTTACCTTTATAAACTCCAGGAGTTTCCTTACCTC
>QNAT01000119.1 GCA_003641555.1 Thermotoga sp. | reverse complement strand
CTGTTGGAACCAGGTGAAGGGAATCTATCCTTTACGAATGCCTCTAAACCTATGTTGCGAATGAAATCATGAACTAAGAGTAAACCCCCGAATGGAGTGACTTCCATTTTTGCCCTCTTCAGGTGTATAATCTTCATGAGAAAAACCTCCTGTTTGTTAGGTATATTATACACGAAACCAGGAGGTTTTTCTTTTTTTTATAACGAGTAATTTCTCCTCATATATCTCCTTTCACCCAATGGGTGAAAGGAACAGCATCGTAAGACCTGTGGTGAACAAAGGGAAGTTACACTTTATTTCCATCTCTATCTGGGGTTTAGGGGTACTCAATTTATATACATCAAACAAATGTCTTTTTTCATTGTTATTTAGTAATTTGTATTTCATGTATTCAGAAATCACTTTTTTTGTTTCCTTAAAATCAAAGACATTATCATTTTCATTAAATTTTTTCCAACTATCCCAGGTAAATGAAGGTTGTGTCAAGTACTTCATCATGGTATTGGGATACTCCAGGATGATATACGTTGAGTTCGTAAGAGATGAAAAACTATCAACACTGTTGAGATGTCATAACAACGCATTCGAATACTTCGGAGGAGCTTTTTGCTTTTATCAAGAGGTGGGAGAGGATATACAGGTTTTTGAAGGTACTGGAGGATAAGGTGGGTAATTATACTCATTTTTTGGAGTTTCCGAGGAAGGTTAGGAGTTACTTCAGGACTACGACCTGGATGGAGAGGTGTTTCAAGGATAAGGACGAGAAGTACAGGTCGAGGAGTTTGAGGTACTCAGATGAGATTCAGGAAGCACTTTCTGGGTATGAATTGTCAGGGGGAAAGAAGAGTGACACAATTAACTTGACATTACCGAAAAGCAATGCCAGAAGAGAGTTCAGAATAAAAGGAAGCAGAAAAAGAATCAAACTCTCTTGTAAAGCAGAGGAAATAGAAGATCATATGCGGCAACCCTGAGGTTTTGATGAGGAAATTGAAAAGATCTTTTGATATTTTTGGTTAGAAGCAATTATCGAAGTTCTGCAGACAGATTAATGTTTAAGCTCTGCTGTAGTATGGATATCTCGGTATACTTCTTATAAGTCTCCTTCTTTACTCTCGGTTTCCTTTAAGCAAAGAAAGGTGGCCGTATAGGGCCACCTTTCTTACTGACGGATACAGTTCTGAATAGGATATGCTTCCGTATAAGAGTGAATTTTTAAGATTGCTGACTTCAATTTCATTTTTCATTATATAAAGGTAAACTCCTGGACTCTCAACTTCACCCATAAGTATAAATCCCCTGAGTTTTCCTTTTTCTACGACAATTTTTCTGTATTCACCATTTACATTTTTTCTATGCACATCAAATTTATCTTCTTTGCTAATGCCACCGGTGAATATGTTTCTTCCAAAGACGGTGAGAATATTTCTCGATACGTCGCCCGGGTAAGTGAGTGCCACTCCAGCCATATTTGCCCCTGCAATTTTCCCCTGTTCATCTGCTACAGGCCAGAGTGCATGCATTCGCTTATCGCCGTAAACAATATCTTTTGCCTCTACAACGTCTCCTGCGGCGTATACATCCCTTACATTTGTTTCAAGATGCTCGTTGACAATGACTCCCCTGTTTGTTTTGATTTTCGAGCCTTTGAGAAAATCTATATTTGGCTTTACGCCTTTTCCAAAAATAACACAAGCTCCTTTAAGCACTTTTCCTGATTCGAGTTTTGCGAAGGTTATCCCGCCTTTTTCTTCTATTTCCTTAATGCTTTCGCCTTTAAGCACTTCAATTCCATGTTTCGAAAGCTCTTCTTCTACAATTTTCGATGCTTCTCCATCAATAATTTGAGAAAGAACTCTATTGGAATGTACAACATAAGTGATTGGAATGCCGATTTTAAACAGTGCGTCACCAATTTCCATATTTACAAGCCCTGCACCTGAAAGAATAACCTTTTTTTCATTGGATTTTTCAACTCTTTCTTTTATCTTTCCTACATCTGAGAGATTTCTCACGGAAAAAATAGATGGGAGCGTAGAGCCAGGTATTTCTGGAACATACGCATGTGCACCAGTTGCGATAAGCAATTTGTCATAAGTAAATTTCTCATTGGAATTTGTCGTAATGGATTTGTTTTCTGTATCTATTTTTATAACCTCTTTGTTTAACAGAAGTTCTATTCCATCAGGAATACTAAGGTAGTAATCTTCTGTTGTAACTTCTCCGGAAAGAAGATAGGGAAGAGTCATTTTGCCATATGGTTTTACGTTTTCTTCTGAAATAACTATTACTTCATCTTTTGGATTGATTTCTTTTATCTTTTTTGCAGCACAGAGCCCTGCTATGCTTGCACCTACGATTATATGTTTCATTTTAGCTCGGACAACTCCAGTTCTTCTAATTTCTCCTTCGTAGGAACGCCGTCCTTGCCCCAGCCTCTTATCTTATAATAATCATCTAACATTTTATCGAGCTCTTCGATTTCTCCCCTGGATGGGCCTGTTTTTATAGGCTCTTTTAAAATTCTATGTGGTAATGTATCATCTTTTCGTGTAAAGCCAGCTTTGAGGTTGAAGAGTTTTTCAAGATTCCATATCCTTTCGCCAATCTTCATAAATTCTTTTTCGTCACATTTAAATCCTGTTGCAGCGGAATAAAGTGAAGCAATGTCTTTTCCTCCAAGTCCGAAGGTTGTGAATAGACATATGCCGGTTGAATCAAGAGCAGCGGTTAGATCCTGGAATGTTTTGGTAAGTTCGGCTTTACCTTCATATTTTAGCCTATCTACTTTGCCCAGCACCTCTGCTGCAATTGTATAACCTCTTACATGGCAAGCTCCTCTGTTACTTGTTGCATATTCCAGGCCTATCCCTTTGATTGCTCGTGGGTCATATGCAGGAAATTCTTGTTTCTTTACACTCATTGAGAGTTCAGGATGGCCGTAATGTTCTGCAAGCCTATAAGAACCTTGTGCTAACAGCTTGCCGAGTTTTCCTTTTTGTTCTCCCATAAGTTTTATTGATTCTACAAGTGCATCGCCTGAACCAAAGTTAAGCGGGAATGGGACATCGTCCTTTGGCATAAACCCATTTTCATATAGATCCATTGCACAGGCAACAGTAGAACCTGCTGAGATTGTGTCCAGGCCATATCGATCGCAGAGGTAATTTGCCATAATAACTGCATTTAGATCAGAGATACTACACATTGCTCCAAATGCCCATATTGATTCGTATTCAGGCCCTGCACCGTGTTCGCCTTTATATTTTCCTTCTCTTATCTCTGTTACTCTTCCACATCCAATGGGACACTCTGCACATCCTGCATTTCTTATGAGATTTTTGTCTCTTAGAGTCTCTCCACTGATTTTTTCTGCCTCAGGGAAATATGCATCCTGCGCATTTCTTGTTGGAAATCCTCCAATGCTATTGATCACATTTACAAGCATTGCAGTTCCGTATAATGCTGCTCCACCACCAGAGAATGAATCTTTACTGAGTAAGTCTCTTGTTTCATATACTGCTTCCATAAATTTTTCTGAGTCAGCAACGTTTACACCAAGATTTCCCCTTACTGCAATCCCTTTTAGATTCTTGCTGCCAACTACCGCACCTACTCCTGTTCTTCCAGATGCCCTATGTCCATTGAACATAACATCTGCGATCAGGGAAAGTTTTTCTCCAGCAGGGCCTATTGCCATTGTCTCTGCCTCCGGATGGGTTTCTTCTCTCATTAGCTTATCAGTTTCATCTACAGGTTTTTTCCATAAATGCTTTGCGTATCTTATCTCTACTTTTCCTTTGTTTATCCAGAGGTAAACGGGTTCCTTTGCTTTACCTTCAAGTATTATCATATCGTAGCCGGTTTGTTTCAGAGCAGGTCCAAAATGGCCGCCTGCGTTTGAACATGCAATTGCACCGTTCAACGCCCCTTTTGTAATAACCGTTACTCTTCCCGATGAAGGGGCTAATGTTCCATCAAGTGGGCCTGTTGCAATAATTACTTTATTCTCTTCTGAAAGAGGATCTATATTAGGGTCTACTTCTTTCAGCATAATTCGTGTTCCGTATCCTCTTCCACCAATGTACTTTTTTGCCCATTCTTCATTGATATTTTCTACTTTTACATCCTCATTGGTAAGGTTCACCCTGAGAATTTTGCCTTGATAACCTCCGCTGATCATGGGTTCACCCCCTTTGCCATCTCTTTTGCAATTTCTTTATACCTGGCGGCAACTCCTTTTTGTTTAGCCGCTACAGCGTCTTCTACTTCTTCAAAGGTAAGTGCTTTTGCGGCGCATACTTTTACGCATTCTGGATCTCCTCCACAATTATCGCATTTGATAATCTCTTTGCCTGTGTGTTTCAGCTTTATGGCTCCCCACGGGCATGCAACAACACATTGTTTACATCCGATGCACCTGTCTTTGTTAAGTTCAACGATGCCAGTTTCTGCATTTTTAGTAAGTGCTCCAGTTGGGCACACTTCTGCACAGTAAGGTTCTTCACACTGCATACAGAAAGATGGGACAAAACTTAGGTCTTCAAGAAAAGTACTGATTTTGATTCGGGAATCTAACGGATTAAAAATACCTTCATGCTTGAATGAACATGCATACTCACACGCTCGGCACCCTGTACATTTTAAAGGGTTCAGCATAAGTACTTTCATTAAACCACCTCCTCATCAAATTTCTCCTTTCCAAAGATGGGAGGCACAAGCGTTTTCACTTATACCCTATCGGTTTCGCTCCATGGCAATTGCTTTAGGACACGAAACTCGGAGAGGACTGCCTTCTAATTTATTATAGAACTTTTATGGAGAATGTCAAGGCGACGAATTGCATCACGAAAAATCTACTCGAAATTGAATCGTTGCATCATATAAAAAAGTACTCCAAACAGGAGGTGAAAAAAGTTAGTTATTCTCATATAAAGGAAGAAAAGTAAAGAGGGGATAACTAATGGCATTAACGATGAGAGAGAAGAAAAAGATAGGTCTTGAATATTCGAGGAACTATCTCAAGGCGAGGAAGAAAGAAGGATTGACGAGGGT
>QNAT01000118.1 GCA_003641555.1 Thermotoga sp. | reverse complement strand
TTAAAATATGATCGTTGTACTCAAGCCAGGCAGCGGTGACGAAGAGATAAACAAAGTGGTGGAATTGGCAATGAAACTCGAATTGGGGTATAACATCTCGAAAGGTGCTCAAAGGACCATCATTGGAATTATAGGAGATGACAGATACCTTGCTATCGAATACTTCAAGGCATTGCAATGTGTTGAAGATGTGATTCGTGTTCTTAAACCCTACAAACTCGTTGCGAGAGAATTTCAGAGTGCGGATAGCATCGTTAAAGTTGATGATGTACCGATCGGGGATGGTTATTTCACGATCATGGCAGGCCCCTGTGCAATCGAAGACCGCGAGATGATCGAGGAAACTGCGAGTTTCTTGTCCGAGCACGGGGTGAAGATACTCAGGGGAGGTGCTTTCAAACCTCGAACTTCTCCTTATTCCTTCCAGGGACTCGGTGAAAAAGGACTCGATTACATGAGAGAAGCAGCCGATACCTATAACATGAAGATAGTTACGGAAGTGGTTGGGGTTAACGTTCTGGAACTCGTCTCGCAATATGCTGATATTTTACAGATAGGTGCCAGGAACTCTCAGAATTTTCAGCTGCTTAAGAGTGTGGGAGAATCAGGTAAACCTGTATTGCTTAAGAGAGGATTTATGAACACTGTTGAAGAATTCCTGCTCTCCGCTGAATACATTGCAGCCAGGGGAAATAAGAAGATAATCCTGTGTGAAAGGGGAATTCGGACGTTTGAGACCGCTACGAGAAATACCCTCGATATCTCTGCAATTCCCGTCGTAAGACTCCAATCTCATCTTCCTATAATTGTCGATCCGAGTCATTCGGCTGGCCGTAGAGATATCATCATACCTCTGGTTAGAGCCGCCATCGCCGTAGGTGCACATGGTATCCTTGTAGAAGTCCATCCCAGACCGGAGACAGCACTCTCGGATGGCAAGCAGAGTTTGAACTTCACTGATTTTGAGGAATTATTAAATGGTATTAAGGAAATCTCACGAGTGATGGGAGTGGAATTGAGATGAAGGTAGCTATCCTTGGCTGCGGTAGTATTGGAGGTTCAATTGCCCTGCGTTTGAAAAATAGGGGCTGGAAGGTTATCGTTAATGACATCGATAAGAACATTATGGGAGCGTTGAAACAGAGGGGAATAGAGGGATTCAAAGGATACCAGGATGTATCAGCCGATGTGTTACTGTTATGCCTTCCTATGAATGTTGAAGAAAAAGTGCTGAAAGATCTTCGATTTCCAAATATTGTGATGGACGTTTCCAGTACTATGATGCCGTTCGTTGAGATCGCGAGGGGGAAAAAACTTCACTTCATCGGGGGACATCCTATGGCAGGAAATGAGAAAAAGGGTATAGCCGGTTGGGACCCATCTATGTTTGAAGAGAGGACATTTTTTCTTTGTAAAACTCCTGAAGTAAACGATTTAGATGCGAGGAAAGTACTCTCTTTAGTTGGAGCATTGGGGGCCGATCCCATCTTGATCAGTGCTGCAAAACACGATGTTATCGCTTCAAAGATAAGTCAATCGCTCTTCTTTCTTTCTGCTACTGCAAGGTATATAGGAGAAGAGTTTGAAGTGTTCGCTGGTCCAGGATATGATTCAACAGTGAGATTATCGAAACAAAATCCTGAAATGGTAATGGATATGGTGAAGTACAACCGAGTGAATATACTCAAGGATTTGAAAGAGGCGAGCGAATCTTTGAACGGAATTATACGTTTGATCGAGAGGGATAATACCTCTGAACTCAAGAAGATGTTTGGGGGTAAGGGTCCATGAATATATCGCCCGCAAAGCGTGTGCGTGGGACTCTGCATGTCCCTCCTGATAAATCCATCACACATCGTGCTCTGATCCTTTCTTCCTTTGCGACTGGTAAAACTACGCTTTATAATCTTCTCGAATGTAATGATACCTTAAGGACTTTTGAGATCTTGAAAAGACTCTCAGTAAGATTTAAAGGGGACTTTGAAAGATTGGAGGTAATTCCACCTGAAGAATTTTCTACCCCTGTTAACCCCCTCTTCTGTGGAAATTCAGGGACAACCGCTCGTATTGTAATGGGGCTTCTTTCATCCATCAGGGGCTTCTACATTCTATACGGCGATGAATCACTCTCGAGACGCCCGATGAGAAGAGTTGTTAAACCTTTGAAGCGTATGGGGGGTATTATAATGGGACGTAATTCTGATGAAAACCTTCCTATCGCCATTCGCGGTACGAAATTGAAGGGCACTTATCACAAACTCGAAGTTGCCAGTGCCCAGGTTAAGAGTGCGCTGATCCTTGCAGGCATCAGAGCTCATGGGAAAACTACTGTGGAAGAACCCTCTAAAAGCAGAGATCATACGGAGAGAATGCTTTCGTATATGGGTGCGAATTTAAAAGTAAAGGGGAACATGATAGAGGTAATGCCTTCCGAAGTAAATGGGATTGAATTTGAGGTCCCGGGTGACTTTTCATCGGCATCGTATTTCATTGCCCTCGCTGTTGCACATCCCAATGCAGAGATCAGGCTCGAGGATGTAGGGTTGAATGAAACCAGGATCGGTTTACTCGAAATCTTGAAAGACATGAATGCAAAAGTGGAATGGCAGGTGACAAAAAGCTCACCTGAGCCTACAGGTTGGATAACAGCTCGCACATCCCGATTATCAGGTGTTGAAGCGAAAGGAGAGATTATACCGAAGATGATCGATGAATTGCCACTATTGGTGTTGTTGGGTGCTGTTGCTCATGGAACTACAGAGATCTGTGATGCAGGGGAGTTGAGAAAGAAAGAATCAGATCGAATAAGTACCCTCGTTGGAAATATGAAAAGGCTTGGTGTGGAGATCGAAGAAAAGGTTGATGGCTTTGTGATCAATGGACCTCAGAGAATACGAGGGGGTAGAATTTCTTCCATGGGAGATCACAGAATCGCTATGACATTTTCCATTGCAGGGGCCATAAGTGAAGAAGGGGTAGAGATAACTGACCCCGAATGTGTTCAAATATCGTTCCCGAATTTCTTCGATAAATTGAAAGAGGTGACAGGATGAAGAACTTTTGTATAATAGGGCACCCTGTTTCACAAAGCATCTCACCATCGATTTACAATCGTTATTTTAGTGAAGCTGGGATTAAGGCAGCCTATGAAGCCAAAGGCATCGAACCCGAAAATTTCGATGATGAGATCCATCATATTCTTCGAAAATACGATGCTTTCAATGTGACGATTCCGTTCAAGAGTAAAATACTACCGTACCTTACATTGGATCGAGACGCAAAGGAGATGGGAGCAGTGAACTGTGTCTTCAATGGAAAGGGTTATAACACCGATTGGAAGGGATTCGTAAACTCCTTTGAAGATGTACAAATACCTTCACCGATCACAGTGATCGGGGCTGGAGGTGCTGCAAGGGCTGTCGTATACGGTTTGTATAGGATGGGTATTAAAAGGATAACTCTCTTGAACAGAACTGTGAAAAGGGCTCAAGAGTTTTCACAGAATTTTGCGATAAGATCTGGGATTGCCATAGATGTTTATTCTCTTTCGGATATCAAACCTGTTGTCAGGGAAACGAAGACTTTGATCAACGCCACATCGGTTGGTATGAGAGGTGAGTGTTTTGATATTGTGGAAGATGACCTTTCCAGTATAGAGGTCTTATACGATGTAATCTACCTTAAGACTCCTCTTCAAATATTCGCAGCCCAATGTGGTATTGATATCGTGATGAATGGATTGTCTATGTTTTATCATCAGGCAATTGAAAATCTTCGAATATGGGGTATTCTTGATGAAAATCTCTTTCAACGGGTATTCAAGAAGGTGATGGCTTGAAGGTTATTATAGCGGGTGATTCGCACGGTGAGTTCATGGTAGGGATAATGGAAGGAATGCCTGCTGGGATTAAGGTAGATATCAGGAAAGTGGATGCGATGCTCTCCAGGAGACAGGGAGGATTCGGAAGGGGAATGAGGATGAACATCGAAGATGACCATGCAGAGGCAGTGGCCGGTATATGGAAGGGATTTACCACAGGTGCTCCTATTGCAATGCGCATAAAGAATAGAGGAAGGCAAAATCCAGTTGAGAATATCAGGAGTATTCCGAGGCCCGGACATGCTGATTATGCAGCGTGGAGTAGATATAAATTACCCGATCTTAACATCTACGCGGAGAGAAGCAGTGCAAGATGGACTGCCGCTTTTACTGCTCTTGGAGCGCTGGCAAAACAATTTCTTGAGAAGATGAAGATCACCGTGTATTCGTACGTGTTTTCTATAGGGAGTATAAAGGCTGATGATATCCCTTGTGAAAGTGAAACACTATTGGCTCGACGGGATGCCTCCCTGGTTTACTGTCCTGATAACACTGCATCAGAACAGATGTACGTTGAAATCGAAAGTGCGATAGAGGAAGGAAATTCTCTTGGCGGTTCCTTCAAAGTAGTAGCAGAAGGTATTCCTGCAGGTTTGGGGGGATATTCTGATATTTTCGCAAAGATAGATTCGAGGATCGGTGCTTACTTCATGGCAATTCCTGCAATTAAAGGTGTATTCATAGGAAATGAGCAGATAGACCTGCCTGGCAGTTCTTATCACGATCCGTTTGAAATCCAGGAAACCCATATTCGAAGAAAGAGTAACAATGCCGGAGGTTTAGAAGGTGGAATGACGAATGGAGAGCCGGTCATCGTTACTGCTTATGTAAAACCTATACCGACACTGAAAAAGGGATTGAAATCTGTTGATCTGGACAGGATGATGCCTGCAACCACTCCATACGTGAGGTCAGATGTTACCATTGTACCAGCGGCCTCTGTTATAGGAGAGTCGGCACTCGCACTCGTTTTATTAGAAGCTTTTCTCGAGCGCTATGGTAATGACAACTATGAGGATATCAGGAGGAGATATAATGATGAGAATATTCCTCGTTGGAATGATGGGTTCTGGAAAGACAACGATCGGTAGAATGCTATCTGATGTTCTCGGCATCCCGTTTGTGGATATGGATGAAGTCATTGAGAAAAGAGAAGGCAAGCAGATCGAGAAGATATT
>QNAT01000117.1 GCA_003641555.1 Thermotoga sp. | reverse complement strand
TTGGCGAATCGGACAGGAGGTAAACTCCTGTCCCTACGGTGACGGGTATGTATAGTGTAAAATGAAATTGATCCGCCATGGTCATTAACAATTGATCCACAAAAGACAATGTATCCCGTTGGGGTTTTGACTTTTTCCTTAATTCGTTTCTTTTGTATCAAGACAAAAGAAATGAACATGAATAAGGGTATTTGAAAACAGGATGTTGAGATACGATCGTTTCAAAAAATCGTAGGGACAGGTTTTTAAACCTGTCCGATGGAACGGAGTTCCATAGTTATAAGAATCATTCGTGATAATTAGTGAAAATTCGTGGCTAATGATGATTTTTTTGGGGGTAAATGGTGGATAAAAGGTTTTTCCTTCTTCTTTTAATTGTAACCATCTTCGTTGTGGGTACCTATTTTGTATTTCAGGTAACACGAACTCCCTGGATAGAAATGTTTGAGTTGAAGAGCGTTGATATGAGATTCAACATCCGGGGCGAACGAATTCCTTCTCCAAATGTCGTGATCGTGGGAATAGATGAAAGAACTTTAATGAAGATAGAAAGCGAATATAGTGACGCATGGCCGTGGAGTAGGAAAAGATACGCTTTGCTCATCGAACGACTTGCAAATGCTGGGGCGAAGGCGATCGTATTCGATATCTCACTTACCAATGCCTCTAATGAAGATCCTCAGGGAGATCTCTATTTCATCCAGATGCTCAAAAAATATCCTCTGGTCATTCTACCCGGATATCTGGCGAATTCATCTACATATTCCCTTTATCCATTGAAAGAGAAGAAGGCGCTGGCATCCAATTTGAGATATACTGAATTTGCTTACAAGATAGCGGGTTCTCCATTTGCAATAGATAAATCTTCTCTTTACGGCACATACAAGATAATTCCTCCTTTAAAGATGTTTTCAGATAGCACCTGGGGGACGACGTTCTATGAGATAGGCCCTCCAGATGTCGATGGAATATTCAGATCTGTGCCACTCGTTCTATATGAAAGGTATGCTGATGAAAAAGGACTTCCTTGCTTTTTTCCTCCTCTTGCCGTTATGGGGACTATAAAATACCTGGGATTGAAGCAAGGAGATTACTACTTGAATCTGGATAGAAATGAAGTAGTTCTCGGCAATATCCACATCCCAGTGGATAGCGATGGTTATTTTACTGTAAACTATTATGGTGCTTATGGCACAATAAAGAATTTTTCTGCTATAGATGTTATGGAAAATTATTCAGAGGATAAGTTAAAGACTATCTTCAAAGACAAGATGGTTTTTATAGGATACACACCGACGAGTAAAGGTTTATATGACCTCAGGCCAACGCCATTTTATCAGAATGGTCCTGGAATAGATATTCATGCAACCATAGCATCCAATATATTACAAAGAGATTTTCTCACTCGGTTTCCATATTCTTCACTATTATATCTCTCTCTTGTAATAGCCTTCTTCTTTTCCATGCTTTTCATCAGAAACATATACAAGATGGCTGTTTTAGGAGGCACATGGATTGTTGTATACCTTTTGGTATGCCAATACGCCTTCGCTCAAAATGTCTGGATAGACTTGTTTTATCCAACTCTTTCTTTTGTGCTTATGTACTTGACGACCCTGATATACAAAGGATTGAGAGAATACAGAGAAAAGAAGACAACGAAGATGTACTTCTCGAAATACGTTCCTTCGGAAGTAGTAGACAAAATTCTGGCAGATCCCTCTGCTATAAAATTGGGAGGAGAAAGGAAGAAAATAACGGTTTTATTCTCAGATATTGTTGGATTCACTACTATATCCGAGAGCCTGGATCCAGTGCAGTTGGTAGAACTCTTGAATTCGTACCTGGGGAGAATGACAGATATAATAAAGAATGAATACCATGGCATGGTAGACAAGTACGAAGGAGATGCGATAATAGCGATCTTCGGAGCCCCGTTTTCCTATGAAGATGATGCCAAAAGAGCTGTGTTCACAGCGATAAGAATGCAAGAGGAGCTGGATAAAATAAAAGAAGAATGGGCTGAGCAGGGTAAAGAGTATCCAATAAGGATAGGTATTGGGATAAATACAGGTTATGCCGTTGTAGGTAATGTTGGATCGGAAGATAGGATGAATTATACATGTATTGGAGATGCCGTGAATGTGGCAGCAAGATTAGAGACACTGACAAGGAAGGTGAAGAAATACATATTGATAACGGATTCTACCTACGAAGAGGTGAAGGATTACGTTGATGCTGTTGAAATCGATCCTGTGATGTTGAAAGGAAAGACAAGACCTACTCGAATATACAGTGTATCGGGAGAGAAAAAGGGAATATGAAAAGGGAAAAAAGGGATGTATTTCGTAGACTCAAGGAATTATCTCATCTTGTTAAGGACCTAAGGGATTTTGATGGTATTGCCAATGAGATCTTAAAAACGGCATGTGAGGTAACCTCATCGTTGGAAGGTACGATATTCATTGAAGATAAATCCCAGAAGATGCTAATTTTTAAGTACGTTAGAGGTAAAGCAGAAAAGACATTGAAAAATACTGCTATACCAATTAATAAAGGTGTTGTAGGCTGGTCGTTTACCAACGCAAAACCTATTATAATAAATGAACCTGAGAAGAGTGAATTCTTTTACAACAGAGTGGATAAGAAAATTCAGCATAAAACGAAAAATATCCTTGCGAATCCAATAGTGATAGATGGAGAAAGTAAAGGTGTTCTGGAATTGATAAATACGATTAATAAAGAGGGATACACCGAGTCGGACATTGATAACACATCTCTCTTGATGCTTTTTCTATCTGTTTTTTTCCAGAATAGAGAACTTTACCTTTCCAATGAGCGAAGAATTAAGTACATGGATGATCTCGTAAAGATAGGAAATGAACTCAATTCAACACATGATCTTGAGAAACTCATCGTGAAGGCGAATGCAGAGCTAACGAAGTTATTGAATGCAGAGGCATCCACTATATTTCTAATCAGTGAAGATGGTAAATCTTTAGATGTATATGCAGTAGAAGGAGGGGAATCGGAGGCACTTAAGAAGATAAAAACTCCTATAAAAGGAAGTATAGCGGGTTATGTAGCTACAACAGGAGAAACCATGAAGATAGATGATGTGAAAAATGAAAAGAGACATTATAAAAAGGCCGATGAAAAAACTAAATTCGTAACTCATTCTATGATAGCAGTTCCTTTAAAGGTTAAAGGTATCCTCAGTGGTGCGCTCGAAGTGCTGAATAAAAAATCGCCAACAGGTGGTTATGCCTTTGATGATGAAGATGTCGAGGCAGCGAAGGCATTTGCCAATCAATTTGCAACTGCAATAGAAAATGTAAAACTCCTGGAAAGGCTGAAAAATCTTTTTAATTCTAGTATTAGAGCGATTTCAACTGCTCTCGATAAACGGGATCCATATACGAGAATGCATTCTGGTAATGTTGCGAGGTATGCCAGAATGATAGCAAAGGAGATGGGGTTAACGGAAGAAAAACGTGAGGGGATATATATTGCAGGTTTGTTGCACGATGTTGGAAAAATAGGTATAATGGATAGTGTGTTGTTGAAAAAAGGGAAATTAAACCCCGAAGAATATGAATTGATAAAATCTCATTCTGTAAAGGGATATGAGATAATGAAGGATGTTAAAGAGTTGAGGAAAAGTATTCTGAATGGAATAAAGTATCATCACGAACGATGGGATGGTAAAGGCTATCCCGAAGGCTTGTCGGGCAAGAATATACCCCTTTTTGCAAGAATAATTAGTGTTGCCGATGTATTTGATGCCCTAACGACAGATAGACCTTACAGGAAAGCTTTGTCATACGAGGAAGCGAAAGATATGATAGAAGAAAATTCTGGAAGAGCCTTCGATCCCGATGCTGTTGAGGCATTTATCAGGGTTTACAAAAAGACGCTGGAAAGATGATAAATAGTGGATGGGTAGATGAAAAATCGGGGAAAGAGCATTACAATTCAACATCTAACATTGATCAATGTCCGTGACAAATGGTTACATCGAATAAAGAATTGAGGTGAAGAATCATATTTTTTGAATTACTTTTGGTGCATTTGTTATCTGATTTCGTATTTCAAACTGCCTGGATAGCTAAGAATAAGTATAAAGCTGGAGTTTTACTTTTGCATGTCCTTCTGTTCCTTGCCATTGGTTTATTGCTCTTCGCGAATATGTTATTTACTTATTCTACTATAATATGGGTACTACTTCTGATAACTGTTATACACTTTGGTATAGATGAGTTAAAGATCTTAATGCCTGAAAAAGTCCTATCAAACCCTTATAGAAAAAGTGGGTATTTCATATTCGATCAGATATTGCATATGTTATCTTTGTATTTCGGAGCTATTTTGCTAAGCAATGTTGATATATCCAGATTCTTCATGAGTATTGAATTCACGAAATACGTGGATGGATTGATTATCGTTACTTATATTCCGAGTTTTATTATTTCTTACTTCATCGATGATGTATACAGGCGAAATTATCTTGGCTTTGCAGAAAGGGCTTGTATATTTATATTCGGAATGGCAAGATTATGGTTTCTCATACCCCTAACGATATTTTCGCGAGATGCCTTCGAAGCAGTCATAAAAAAATGCGATAAAAAATATTATCATACTTTTTTGTGGAGTGCCCTATTTGGGATGGGAATAACACTATTCTGGTACTATGTAATAATGTTATGAGTTTGGTGAGTCGAGCCCCTCCGCTCTATATCTCACCAAACTCTTAAAACTCAATGAACCTCTGTCGTTTCTTTTATGCTGTTGTTCATTTTTCCTACAACGTGTTCGATGAGAAAATCGATAACATCTTCAATGATCGGCTCTGGGATGGGTAAATCGTTCTTGTCTATGAAATCTTGAACTGCATCCATTACTTCTGCCTTTTTCTTTTCTCCATCCCTGGGTCTCTCTACTATCATGCAGAATATCTCTGCAAGATATTTCAAATCTGAAATAACATTGAAAAGTTGTATCATTTTTCACCTCCTTTCTTGAGCTCAGCGAGTTGACAGACTCATTGAACTTACCAAAATTACTTACTC
>QNAT01000116.1 GCA_003641555.1 Thermotoga sp. | reverse complement strand
CTGAATAAACTGGGAATAAAATTGCCTCACAGATTGTAGTAACGAAATCTCACATTTGTAATTCCACCTAATTCCCTTTGCAGCGAGGGATTAGAGAAGAAAATAGTTTCGTTTTTAGGGGAAAGATCCGTTTTAACCAATGCTTTCTCTGTGTCTTCGTGGTTAATGAAAATCTCGTGATGCTGATTTGAATTCAGTATCTCAAGAGAAGACGATTACCCAAATAAGCTGGTTTGCTCTCGTTCGGGGATGTTGTTTAATATACCGTGCCTTTTCATCATTTCTATATGTGTTTTGTTCAATAGAGTTCTTTTCTGTAAGTCTTCGATAGAAGTGAAAGGCATTTCTTTTCTCGTTTCTATAATGCTGTTTGCCACTTTATCTCCGAGTCCCGCAAGTGTAGAAAAAGGCAATCTTAAGCCATTACCCTCTATCAAGAATCTGGTAGAATCGGATTTTTCCAGGTCTAATGGTTTGAATTCAAAGCCTCTCAATATCATTTCATAGGCAACTTCTAACGATGTGCTCTCTCCCCTTTCCTTTGCATTGAGGGAATTTCCCCTGGCAGACAATTCTTTTAATCTCTTCGTTATTCCTAATATTCCATCTTTTACCCACTCCGCATGCAGCCCCCCCTGTGTAGAAAAATACACTGCGTAGAATGCGAGTGGGTAATGACATTTGAAATATGCTATTCGGAATGCCATGGTAACGTATGCCACCGCATGTGCCTTTGGAAACATGTATTTGATCTTCTTACAGGAATCTATATACCATGAAGGTATCCCCAATTTTTCCATCTTTCTTTCCTCTTCCTCACTTAGCCCTTTCCCTTTTCTAACTCTTTCCATTATCTTGAATGCCAGAGCGGGTTCCATACCTTTGCTTATAAGATAATTCATCACATCATCTCTTACCGAAATGACATGGGATAGATCCGTTATGCCATTCGATATCAATCTTTGGGCGTTGTTTAGCCATACATCTGTCCCGTGAGATAGTCCGGATATGCGGACCAGATCAGCAAAACTTTTGGGCTTCGTTTCTTTGAGCATTTGTCTGACGAAATGTGTTCCGAATTCCGGTATACCTATTGTCCCAACTGAGAAATAATTCGTTCTATTTTTCAGCTTTAAAGATCGAGTGGAGGAAAAGAGCCCCATCGTGGCATGGTCAGACATGGGAACTTTCAATGGGTCTACTCCTGTTAATTCCTTTAACATCTTTATTATGGTAGGGTTATCATGGCCTAACAGGTCGAGTTTGACGAGCGCATCGTGTATGAAGTGATAATCGAAGTGGGTCGTTTTTATGTGAGTATTCAATTCGTTAGCGGGAAATTGAATAGGGGTGAAGTCATAGACCTCCATATCTTGTGGTATTATCATCAGGCCACCCGGATGCTGTCCGGTTGTCCTCTTGACCCCTGTAAGGGCGAGTATCAATCTTTGCATCTCAGCAGAATTCAATTCTCTACCTGTCTTTTCAGCGAAATTTTTGACGTATCCAAATGCCGTTTTCTCTCCGATGGTGGATATCGTACCTGCTCTGAACACATGCTCTTTACCGAATAACTTAACTGTATAATCGTGGGCTCGTTGTTGGTATTCACCAGCAAAATTCAGGTCTATATCTGGTATCTTATCACCTTTGAATCCCATGAAGACTTCGAAAGGTATGTTCTGACCATCTTTTAACATGTTGATTCCACAGGAAGGGCAATTTTTATCCGGGAGATCAAACCCGGAATCGACATCTTCTACGAATTCGACTCTTTTGCAGGAAGGGCATCTGTAGTGTGGTGGCAATGGGTTTACCTCTGTTATACCCAGGAGGAATGCTACGAATGATGAACCCACTGATCCCCTCGATCCCACGATATATCCGTCTCGATTTGATTTTGCAACCAATCGCTGTGCTATCAGATAAAGAACAGCATATCCATTTCCAATTATAGCGGATAGTTCTTTGTTCACTCTATTTTGAATGAGATCAGGAAGAGAGTCACCATATAATTCTTTCAGACGTCTATCACATATCCTTTTTATCTCTTCTTCAGCCCCATCTATGTGAGGTGGGTGGAGTTCGTCAAAGGTTATCTTGACCTCTTCTATTTCATCGGCTATGGCATTTGTATTTTTTACCACAACCTTATACGCTTGTTCGGGTGTAAGGTATCTTTTCGCCTCTTCCATCATTTCATTTGTAGTTCGCAAGTAAGTCTTCGGCTGTTTATCCCAATTCTTATATCTCTGTCCCATCTGAAGTAACCTTCTTACAGATGCATCTTCGTAATCGATGAAATGAGCATCACTCGTCATAACTACCCTTTTATTCAACCTATCACCCAATTCCACTATCTTTCGATTCATCTCCTCCAACTCAGTAACGCTGATATCATGTTCCTCAGCCCATATTTCGCTATTGGATGTAGGCTGTATCTCCAGATAATCATACCAGGAAGCGATTTTCTCCAATTCATCATCTGAGGCACCATCCAGATATGCCTGAGTTAATTCACCAGAAATGCAAGCAGTCCCTATAAATAGGCCATCTCTGTATTTTTCAAGCCGTTTTTTGGGTATCCTCGGTTTGAAATAAAAATACTTCGTGTGGGCTTCTGAAACAAGTCTGTAAAGATTATTTAACCCCTTTTTATTCTTCACAAGAATGGTAGCATGATATCTTTTTGAAGAACCGGGTGTAGAAGTTTCCATTAGATCGTTGAATTCAGATAGTTTATGAACCTTATGTTGTTCTTTCAGCATGCTCAGGAATTTAAGAAAGATCTTCGCAGTCATCTTTGCATCTTCTAATGCCCTGTGATGCTTGAAATCACCAAATCCTAATCGTTTTGCTACGGAGTCAAGAGTATTACTCTTGAGTTTTAGGAGAAACCTCGATATGCCGAGTGTATCAATCTGGGGTCGTTTCAATTTTATTCCCAAATTTGATTTAACAGAATGTGAAAGGAATCTGTAATCGAATTTAACGTTGTGACCAACGAGGATATCGTTCCCTGCAAAATTCAGAAAATCCGTCAGTGCTTCCTTGATCGGAACACCATTTTTCAACATACTTTCAGTTATACCCGTTAACTTTGTCGTTTTAGCATCCAAATTACCTTTTATCTTTATCATCCTTTGAAAATCACTTTTTATCTCTCCGTCTTCTATTTTTACAGCACCTATGGATATGATCTCACCCGTCTTTGGATTAAGGGATGTTGTTTCCAGGTCAAAGACCACATATCTTGTCTTCTTAAAATCAATATCTCCCATTTGCCAATCGATGAAGATGTCATCCGATCCTTTGATCAGATACCCCTCCATACCCAATATGGGTTTTATCCCGTTTTCTTTACACTTCCTGTAAAATTCTGGAAAACTTTGAACGATACCATGATCGGTTACTGCCACAGCCTTGTGGCCCCATTCCTTTAATCTCCTTACAAGTGTATCTATATCGATCACAGCGTCTAAAGCACTCATCTTGGTATGAAGATGAAGTTCCACTCGTTTCTCAGAAGCAGTATCACTTCTCCATATACATGGAATTTCTTTTATGTCCAATGGTTCAAGAAACAAATCACCGTGGTAACTATCCCTTATTACCTTTCCCTGAACTTCAATAAATTTGCCTTTCACCAGGGGTATATGACTATATGTTTGTATTTTGTTTTCATTTATTCTTATTTTTATGGAGTTGGTCTTATCTGTAACATATATGATCTTATGTTTTTTAGTACTGCTCGTTGCCTCTATATAGAATATTTCCCCTCTTATTATCACGGTTTCCATTTCTTTCCGAACATCATCTATCGGGATAGCTTCTGTATTCATCGTGTTATCTGGGTTGCTTTGAGTTACGTGAGTGGTGAACAAAGGGCGAGAAACGATTTGTTTTGATGATGAGGCAACAGGTGATAAAGTATAGTTGGAGGGGTTCACTTCGATCTTCACAGCCTTATCGATGTAAAGAATGTCTTTTAGTTTCCCTTTGACTACATCTATTAACCCCTTTTTTATGAGGTAATCGCGTGCGAATTCGCTCTTGACATATAGTGTTAATGTCCCATTTTTAATGTCAAAGCTATTTTTCGATAGCATAGATCTTACGGGAGGTATCTCATCACAGATCTTTTCCACTAATTCATCCCATTCTTCTTTGATAAAAGATTTCAGCCCGTGACCATTTTGATCTATCCGCTGTATTATCGTGGGGACACCAAAATACTGAGATAATCTTCTTTCGATACTTTTCAGTGTATTTTCATGAAAAGTATTATCACACTTGAGCAAGGCGATGATTTTCTTCGGTTCTATTATCAATTCTTTTACTTCAGCAGACGAGCATTCATCTTCAGAGACCTGAATGGCTAACTTCTTTGCTACATCTTTTAACGTTGTTCTTCTCATATCCATCAACTCCTTGACTCACTCAACTCACTAAACTTATTGCTGATATGATCTTCTGGAACTGGAATGGCAAATAGCTATGGCGAGTGCATCGCTAACATCATCGGGCTTTGGAATAATGGGAAGATTCAAAAGTCGTTGAACCATTTGCTGAACCTGTTCTTTAGTTGCCTTTCCATATCCCGTAACGGCAATCTTTACTTGAAGCGGTGTGTAATCGAAGATGGGTATATGGCATTGGTGAATGGCAAGTAAAATAACACCACGAGCTTGAGATACGCCTACAGCTGTTTTCTGGTTTTTAGTTAAGTATATAGTTTCTACTGCTACCTCAGAAGGTTTGATCTTCTTTATACATCTCTTTATAGAATCGTAAAGCATGTCCAGGCGAGTGGGTATATCTGAAGAAGCGGGTGTCTCTATCAAACCGTAATCTACAACTTCCATCTTGTTCCTCATCACCTCTATCACACCATACCCTATCCTACCAAAGCCAGGATCTATTCCCATTATCTTCATATCGCTATCTATTATACATTATAGGTCGCAGACAAATGTTAAGTATATTTGAATTTTTATAGATGTTTTATTTTAAATTAATGAAAACACTTAATGTGTGGTTTTAAGAAAGATATAATTGCTGTGAGAATGATTCATCAGGTG